>CAYWDW010000648.1:0-3682 GCA_964457105.1 uncultured Heliobacteriaceae bacterium | reverse complement strand
CAGTTCGGACTGATTGTCAGGCAGGATAAGTTCAAACGCTCGTGGATTGCCTTTCAGCAGGCGCACTGGCAAGCAACCAGCCTGGCTCTACGCAGGATTGATTCGTCGTTACTGACAGTGATCGAAAAGATTGATCGTCTGGCATCACAGCAACAATTGCTTGAAGGGATTGCGGAGGGCTTGTCTGAATTTCTGATACAGGCGCGTAAGCAGGAAAGAGAGAACAATAAACTTGCGGAAGAGATCGCCAATAGGCTTTTTGAGCAGGTGATTCAGGCCACGCGCGAAGAAAACGAAGCTACGCGACAAACGGTCAGGGAATCCGAAAGCAATCTCGCTCGGCAAATCGAATCGTTGCGCGAACTCGTGATTCGGTTGAGCGCGACGCCGCTGACTGAAACGCAACAGCAGGAACGCGCCGGACAGATGCACGCCTTGCTCGGTGACTACAATCAGGGCCGCGTCGTCAAATGGTCAGATTCACGCTATGCGCTGGATGAACGCTTCGTCAATCTGACGCTGTTGCGTGACGCGGGCAGAGATCAGCAGGAACGCTGGCAGGAACCACCAGAGCAATCGCGCTTTCACGATCTGAATGAGGCTCTCGAAGCGACCAGAGACGATGCGGCCATTGTGTTGCTGGGGGTGCCGGGCAGCGGCAAATCAACATTGCTGCGGCATTTGCAATTGCAGCATTGTCAGGGGCAACTGGCTCAACCCACAGGCGCGCTCAGCCTGCTGGCCGATTTGAACGAATATCACGGCGAACTCGCGCCGCGTGAATGGCTGGCGAAGTTGTGGCAGCGACGCGCGCCGCAGCAACTGGCTGAACTGATGCCGCTGGATCGCTGTCTTACGCAAGGTGGCGTCCTGCTGCTGCTTGATGCGCTCAATGAAATGTCAGCGCCAGACAAGAGCTACGCTGATCTGGTTGGTCAGTGGCAGGAATTCATTCAGCAGCACAGCGGGCCGGTCGAACGGCGCAATCGCATCGTGTTCACCTGTCGCCGCCTTGATTACAGTGAAACTCTGAGCAGCGAAAGCTTCACCGTGCCGCAGTTGCAGGTCCAGCCGATGGATGAAACCCAGATGCGCGAATTCATTGCTGAATATGCGCCGAGGCAGCAGCAATACATCTGGGACAAGCTGGATAAGGCTCCGCCGGAACAACGTCTCAGGGAACTGTATCAAACGCCTTTTTACCTGCGGATGTTGTGTGCGCTGGTTGAAGCCACCGGGAATTTCCCGACAGGCCGCGCGGCATTGTTCACCGGATTTGTCCGGCAGGCGCTGAAAGAAGAACTGGAAAAAAAGAATCAGTTGCTCAAAAAAGACGCCCTGTTGAGCGAATTTGATCGTCGGCAGATCACGCAGGCACTGTGGAGCAATGATCCGTTCGCTTTGCCCGAAGAAGGCTGTCTGCTGCACAAACTCAGCGAACTGGCTTTTGCAATGCAGCGCAAGGACAAGCTGACCCAAGGCACCCAGGTCAGTGTCAGCCGTCAGGCGGCCCGAAAGTTTCTCGATGCGGCTGAACTGACCAGCGACCTGCTCAAAGCAGGGTTTGCGCTGAAAATTCTCGACGAGAAAAACGACGGCCAAACCATCACGTTCTTTCATCAACTGATTCAGGAGTACTTCGCCGCACGTCAGCTTGCGCGTCAGCCTGAACCTGCGCTTGTTCACACCGAATGGGAAATCGGCAAGGTCAGCGAATCGCTGGCCGACACGCTTGCCCGTCTTCAGGATTACGAACCGCTGCTGCCGCTTGAGCAAACCGGCTGGGAAGTCACTGCCGAGATTGCCGCGCCGATGGCGGAAGATCCTGAGACGTTCATTCGTAACCTGATCCCGCATAACCTGCCGCTGGCCGCGCGTTGTGCCGTCTCGCCGGAACTCACCATCAGCGACAAACTCAAAAAACAATTGCAGGATGCCCTGCTTGAACGCGCGACTGACAAACGCCCGTCACAGGCTGATGTGCGCGCGCGCATCGCGGCGGGCGAAGCTCTGGGGCTGCTCGGCCATCCGGGCTTCACGCGGCACACAGGGCAATACGGCGAATACCTGCTGCCGCCTTTCGCTCCGATTCCAGGCGGCGATTATCTGATCGGCGATGATAACAGTCAGTACTCTGACGAAAAGCCTGCCAGCTACGTCACGCTCGCGCCTTTCAGCATTGCCATCTATCCCGTGACCAATGCCGAATATGAATTGTTTCTGCGTGCAGGCGGCTATGACAACGAACAATGGTGGGACACACCCGCTGCGCGCGAATGGCTGGCCAAAGGCGGGCGCGCCGCAGAGCGTGCGAGTCTCACAGAAGTGCGCGATTACTGGATTGAACAGGGCGAAGAAGCATTGCGAGCCAGGACAGATTTTACTGCTCAGGACAAAGATAGCTGGGCGCAAATCATCAGGATGACGGAGGCTGAATTTCAGGAACTGCTTGATCGCGAAAAACCGGAGGAAACCGCGCCGCCGCGTCAGCCTGAATTCTGGAATGACCCGCGGTTCAATCAACCGCCGCAACCCGTAGTCGGCGTGACCTGGCACGAGGCCCGCGCCTATTGCAACTGGCTGACGGCCAATGCCGCAGATGGTTACACCTGTCGTTTGCCCACTGAAGCCGAATTTGAAGCAGCAGCGCGCGGCAGGGAAGGCCGTCAGTATCCTTACGCGAATAAGTTTGATGCAACGCGTTGCAATACCTTTGAGAGCCACATCCGTCGCACCACGCCTGTCGGCATCTTTGCCAACGCTACGCCCGAAGGAGTTTTTGATCTGTCAGGCAATGCGTGGACGTGGACGCTTTCGCTCTATCAGGGGTATCCTTACAATGCTGACGACGGACGTGAAAATATCGAGGCCGAAGGCAATCGCGTCCTGCGGGGCGGCTCGTGGTACGGCAACTATGTCCTCGCGCGCGCCGCTGTTCGCGACTACTTTCATCCGGCGGACCGCAACGGCGTTATCGGTTTTCGGGTGGTGCAGGTTCGTCCCCCTTCTTTGTGAAAAACTGATCACTGTCGGGGCGGTGCGCGCAAGCGCAGGCGCGTATGCGCCAGCCCCTTCCTTTGCGCCGCAGGCGCATGAAATTTTTTGTTCGTAACCGCTGCGGCTGGCTGACCACAGCAGCGAGCAGCAATGGTTCAGTACAGGGAGCGGTAGCGACCTGGTCATCACGCAACCTCAGTTTGACAAGTGACCAGGTCGCTACCGCTCCCTGTACTGAACCGGCTGAGTCGTTACTTTTGTTCTTTGAATTGTCAGCATCATTTTTCTGACTGGTCAGAACGTGTGCGAACAAAGCCCTGACCGAGGACGTGTCGGCGCAAGCCCCACGTGTCGGCATAACGGACGTGATTGATCCAGCCCTGCACCGAAGCATCGAATTCGGCAAAGCTGATCCGACCCTGGCAATACTCATCCCAGCGCCGGGGCGGCGTGCATCGTCAGACGCAGTGGATTTGAGTGTCGGGGGCCGCAGCGTTTCTTCAGCTTACTTTTCAAGATCGCCAAATCGTTCGCGGTAACGCGCCAGTTCTTCTGCCAGTTCACGCGGGCCGGGCAGAAATTTCTGCGTGCCCGGATCAAACAGCCGCAGCGTTTCGCCCGTGTCCACCAGTTCCAGCCCCAGGACTTCGCTGCGCAATCGCCGCTCCGGCGCTTCGAGCGCGGC
>CAYWDW010000647.1:0-3706 GCA_964457105.1 uncultured Heliobacteriaceae bacterium | reverse complement strand
TTCTGCATCACCTGCTCACGCGAGACGCTGCGTTGTTTCGCTACTGAGGCAATGAAGACCTCAGCCAGCGCGTCCAGTTCGCGTTGCACCAGCGTTCGCGCCGCATCGGTGTCTGTTCGCCAGTCCACGTTCTTCAGCGGTGACTGACTCGACACAACGGTGCGCCGATGGATGCCCTGCCGCGCCAGGCCTTCATCGTTGTCCAGCCAGCTTGCGACTACGCCAACCGAACCAAGCCGCGCCGTTGGATCAGCGATGACCTGATGCGCTGCGCTCCCAATCCAGTACGCGCCAGAGGCCATCAGCCCGCCTGCGTAAGCGATGACGGGCTTGCGCTGGCGCGCCGTGTAAACCATCTGTGCGGCTTCGCTGATGCCGGTCACTTCGCCGCCCGGTGAATTGATGTCCAGCACGATGGCCTGCACCGCCGGATCAGCGAGCGCCTGATGAAATTCGGCGCTGAAGCCTTCAACTGACGTTGCGCCGCTGACGTTGCTGAAAAGTCCGCCATAACGCACGAGCGGCCCGCGCAGACTGATGATGGCCACGCCAGCCGTGACCGTGAGCGGCTGGCGGTCATTGCGCAGCGCGCCTGACTGTGCGGCCAGCGCCATCTCTGCGCTGATGTCGCGTGAGGCAATCTGCGTGATCGTGGTCAGCCAGTCCGGTGTGATCGCCCAGCGATGCGAACGAATCCACGCCGCCGCCAGACTGTTTTCGTTACTGGTTTCATTTTTCATTGCAATTCTCCTGATGGTGATGCGCTCACGCCGCAGGTCTGGCCTGTCTGTTTTCGCCGGTGTACTCGCGGATGAGTTTGTCGCGTTCATCACGCAACGCACATCGCTGTGCGCTCAGCGTCTGCGCCTGCCCCTTCGCCGTCATTCTCGCGGCAAAGGCGTCACGTTCTCTGAGCCGCGCGGCTTTGATCTGTACTTCCAGCCGCTGCACCTCAGCCGCAACCGCGCTGACCGTTTCGTTGTAGGCCTGCTGCGTTTGCTCCTGCTCCTGATAGGCCGCGCTCAGTCTGGCGTCCAGTTCGTCAATCTGAATGCTGACCTGCGTTGTGTGCGCCAGAAAGACCTGCTCTTGCAGTTCCTGATGCTGGCGCTTGAGCGCGATAAGCTGCGCCGCGTCGCCGTTGCGTGTGGCCTGCGCAATCTGCTGTTCGGTTTCACGGGCAAGCGCCCTGAATTTGTTCAGGGCGATGATGGCATCGGCTTCTTCCTTCACGAAATTGCGTTCGATTTTCTCTGTGGATTCCATCGTGGTTCTCTCCCTTGTGATTGGCGCGCCAGGCATCTGCCGTGTGCGCCGTGCTGTCGCGTTAGCTGATGATGCGTGATGCGTGATGCTCGCACCGCGCCGGTGCAGGCTCATCGCTGCGCTCACGCCTCAGCCGTTCAAGGTCAGCCAGCGCGATGAAGCGCCGCCAGCCCCGCGTGTGCGCTGGCAGTTCATTGCGCGTGATGAGCAGATGCAATCCAAACGCGGTGATGGGCAGACCGCGCGCCTGCAACCATTCCGCCGCGTCAGTGATCGTCAGCAGGCGCTGCTGAGCAAACGGCACAATCTCTGCGCCCGCGTGGTCAGTGACGGTTACTTCGGCCACGTTCATCAGTGATGTGATGCCAGCCTCATCGGTGATGTGCATCAGTTCGACAAAGGATGTTTCCGTCATACTCTCCCCCCTTCGTTACGTCAGTTTTTGGGCATCCTGAACGCCGTCCAGAATCGCGCGCACGTAGGCGTCCATCTCCGGGCCGGAGTCCATCGTCACGGCGCGCGGCTCCGGCTTGCGCGTCGCCGGTGTGACGTGGCGCAGCACGAACATCGCCGTTTCCAGCGCCGCGCTGCTGTCATCACTCAGCGCCGCCTCAATCACGTCCATCGCCCGATTGCTGATTTGCTTGAGCCGGGCAACAGAGTCAGCGGTAATCTCATCAGTCAGCAGCAGCAGGTACCGCTGAAAGTCCCTGTCCTGATTCTTCCAGCCGCTCACGGTCTGCCGCGTCACGCCCACGACCTCAGCCGCCGCCGTGATGGAATAACCCATCGCCAGCCGCTCAGCGGCTCTGCGTTGTTGCGGTGAGAGTCTGGCCCGCAGGTCATCATATTCATCATTTTTCGTCATCATTCGTAACCCCCTTTTTGTTACTTTTTGCCTACTTTTGCTCAACGGCCTGTTTGCCGTTGCGCCGTCTGGTCACAGTTCGCGGACATCCGGCAGCGCCTGCCGGTCACGCCATCTGTGAATGAGTTTCCGCGCGTTTGCCGGGCAACGGAACAGCTTCATCGCCTCCATTTCCAGCGTGCCCGGCCAGTCATTGCTCTTCACCTGAACGAGGATAACGTCAGTCAGGCCGATGCCGACAATATCGAACGTGCCGAGCGATGCCGCCGCCCGTGTGCAGGCGTAACCAGCCGCCTCAAGCAGCCGGATGGATTTGTGTTCATTTCGTGCGCCTTTTTTCTTTGTGTTTATCATTGTTATTCCCTCTCTGCGAAACCATCGCTGGCAGCCCTCGCAGAAAACCCGGTCTGCGCCCTCATATCGCGTCAGGGTCTGCGGCTCAGCGAGCCGGTGCTGGCAGACCGGGCAGTGTACCGTTTCGATGCGGTTGTGCATGGTGTTTGCCACCGTTGGTCAGGATTATTTTGTTTAACAGCGTTTGCGCAAACGCCTGAACATGCTCACTTGTGCGCCTGAACATGCTCACAAAATGGCAGATGAGCATCTTCAGCTAAACCGTTGCCGTAACTGGTTTTGTTGCTGTGGTTTGCCTGAAGATGCTCATCTGCCAATTTGTGAGCATGTTCAGGCGCACAGGTGAGCATCTTCAGGGAGCCGCCAAACCCAGCCTGGCTGTCCACCGTACCTGCCGCCCAGCTTGGCAGACTGGATTCCCAGGGCATCTTTGGCGCGCCGCAGCGTGGCAGCGGAAATGCCTGCCTCCCGCGCCAGCCGCTGGACATCCTGAGCAGGCATCTCTCCATCCTCCAGCGCCGCCCGCAGAAAATCCTCAGCCTCACGGCGGCCAGATGACTCATCCTGCCTCTCAGCTTGGCCGCGCAGGATGCGGTCCGCCGTCAGGTCACAGGGTCCTGTCCACGCGAACCCGTCGCGGTCCAGCCGATAGCCGATGGCTGCGCCCATCATCGCCAGATTGTTTTTGATCTGTATGATTGCGCGCTGGCCGGTGTCGGGATCCTCACCAGCGAGCAGCACGCTCCGCGCCGCCGCCGTGAAATCTATGGAGCCGAGGCCACGATAGATGGCCTTCGACGCCCCGGCCTTAGCCAGATGACGTATAGCGAGCATCGCGCATTGTTCGCGTGCCGCAATTGCGGCCAGCCGCGCCAGTACAGGCCGCGTCTCATTCGACCGGTGCATATCTACCGATGCGCCGAGATATGACTGTAGAGGGTCAATGATGACCAGCACAGGCCGGTACGCGATGATCGCGGCATCCAGCATCATCAGCCCCTGCGCGTCGAACGTGATGGGATCATCCAGCGCATAGATGCGCGTGACATCAGCGCCCATCCCGTCCAGTCGCGGGCGCAGCGTGTCGGCCAGTCCGTCCTCAGCGGACAGGATCAGCACGTTGCCTGGCTCAGCCAGCGCCATCCCGTCCAGACCGCGCCCCGCAGCTACTGCCGTCGCCAGCGCGCAACTGACGAAGCTCTTGCCCACTCCCGGATC
>CAYWDW010000646.1:0-3717 GCA_964457105.1 uncultured Heliobacteriaceae bacterium | reverse complement strand
GTTTCGATTGCAGGGCTGGCAGGTATAAGCCAGATTGTCAGCCGTGGTGACGCCTTCGTGCTTGAGGCTGATGACGTGATCAACTTCGCCTCCAAAAAAAGTGTCATCAAGATCAATCAGGCAATACTCGCAGAGATTCTCAGCCCGCGCGATGACCAGTTGTCGGAGTTCATCACTGATGTACTGACTCATGGTTTCAGGTGTCGCCGGGCACGGATTTTGGCCATGCGCATCAGATGTTCAAGCTGCAGGTAATGATCCAGTTCGGATTTTTCTTCCGGCGCCAACCCCACAGTCTTTTCGCGGAAGATCAGATCAGAAACACGCGCTTTGGTTTCCCTGGAAGGCCGAAACGCGAGGACTTTGGCGGGATTGGCTTCAGCAATGAAGTCAATTACTTCTTCATAAGCTTTCAGTGAGTGCATCGAATTAAACTCCTCTGCCTTACAGCCTCAGACTGCGAATACGTTGCGTGGCCAGACCCAGTCCGGCAGCCACGCCACCAATTATGCCTGCGATATATCCGATTATGAACCCGATGCCTTCTGTTTCTGGCGAACCGGAAAAAGTAGAGAATACTTGCGACAATACGACAGACAGACGCAACGCGCCACCGCCAGCCAGCGTTCCAGCCCAGGCAAGATACAGACTCTTTCGCGTCGGAGGTATTCCAAACAACAGACCCAGACCTGTTGCCAGTCCGACCAGAAACAGGCAAACAGTCAGGCCCATTACTGATAAAAAGACATTGAACTCTCCCGGGTCTCCACCTTCAAAATCATTCACCTGGAGAAACATACATTTTCAGTCCCAAAGATAATTCAGGCTGTCAGCGCCCGGTGAGCGCAGGCTTTGGCCAGAATCATGATGTGTTCCAGGTCTTCGTAGCTGTCCAGTTCCGCTTTTTCTTCAGGCGTCAGACCAGAAGTTTTTTCCCGGTGAATCAGTTCAGCCACGCGGTCCCTTGTTTCATCCGAGGCTTTGAATGAAACCACGCTGGCCGGAGTCGTTCCGGTGGCAATGAAATTGATGATTTCATCGTAAGCTTTCGTTGTGTTCATAAGTTCTGACCTCCGCCGACTATGCTACCCCAGGCCCCGCCCGCGCAAATATCTGATCTGGTCGCTTCCTGCGTTTGCGCATCCGCGCTGCGCTTACGCCAGCCCGTGCCGAGTCACCCGTCTGCCAGCGCCGCCTTCAAAAAAGCCCTTTCAGTGCCGCGCCGGAATGGTAGCTTTTGCCGCGCTGAGTTTGCAGTTTCACTTCCTTGCCGCCGTAACGAATCGTCATCGCTTCGCCCAGCAATGAACGCACGGTCGCCGCTGTCAGCTTGTGGTTTTTCCAACTGACATCCACTTCAAAGCCGCCGCGCGCGCGCAAGCCGCTCACGCTGCCTTCGCGCCAGGCTGCGGGCAGCGCGGGCAACAAACGAATCGCGCCGTTGTGGCTTTGCACCAGCATTTCGGCGATGCCCGCCGCTGCGCCGAAATTGCCGTCAATCTGAAACGGCGGATGCGCGTCAAACAGATTGTCATAGCTGCCGCCTTGAAAGCGCACGCCCGCGATTTCTTTGCGAAAGCCGACGGGCGTAAAAAGCATCAGCAGTAGTTTATTGCAACGGTCGCCGTCACCGAGTCGCGCCCGGAAATTCAGCTTGTGCGCGAGCGACCAGCCCGTCGAAATATCGCCGCGTCGTTCCAGTGTCTTGCGCGCGGCTGCGGCTAAATCAGGCGTTTGTTCCGGCGTGATTTCCGCGCCCGGATACAAGCCCCACAGATGCGAGACGTGCCGATGCGTTGGTTCCGGCTCGACGTATTCTTCGAGCCATTCCATCACGCGCCCATCCGTGCCAATGCGCGTCGGCGCAAGGCGCGCGCGTTTGTCGCGCAACTCCTGGCTGAATTCGGCATCGGTGTTGAGCAGGCGTGCGGCTTCGATGCAGGCGTCGAACAGGTAGCGCAACAATTGCTGATCCATCGTCGGCCCCATGGCCGTGTGTGCAACTTTGCCGTTGGGCATTTGAAAGGCATTCTCCGGCGAATTGCTGACCGCCGTCACGAGCCATTTGTGCGTTGGTTCTTCGATCAGCATGTCGGCATAAAACCGCGCCGCGCCTTTCATCACCGGATAAGCGCGTTTGAGAAATTCCTTGTCGCGCGTGAACAGATAATGATCCCACAGGTGCTGACAGAGCCACGCCGCGCCCGTCGCCGTCGAACCCCAGTTCGCGCCTTCGCCCGGCGAGGTGAAGCCCCACGGATTCGTGATGACATGCGCCACCCAGCCGCGCGCGTTGTAATACAGCTTCGCCGTGCGTTCGCCCGGCTTTTGCAACGAAGCGATCAGGGCAAACAGCGGTTCGTGCAATTCGGAAAGGTTCGTGTTTTCGGCCAGCCAGTAATTCATCTGCACGTTGATGTTCAGATGCCAGTCGGCATTCCACGGCGCTTGCACTTCTTCGGCCCAGATGCCCTGCAGGTTCGCAGGCAATCCGCCGGGACGCGAAGACGAGATCAACAGGTAACGTCCGAATTGAAAATACAACGCCGCCAGCGCCGGATCGTTCGCGCCACTGGCTACGGCACGCAGGCGCGCGGGCGTCGGCAAAGCGGCAGTTTCCTGATTCACCGGCAGAGTCAGACGCACACGCTGAAAGTATTTCTGGTAATCGGCTTTGTGCGCAGCCAGCAACGCGGCAAAAGTTTTCGCACCGGCTTTTCGTAAATCGTTGGCCGAAGCGGTTAGTTCGCTGGCGGTTTGTCTTCCGGCAAAGCCCTGAAAATTCGTGGCGGCAGTGATAAAGATCAATGCCTCGTTCGCCTTCGTGACCTGCACGATGTTGCCGTCAATACTGGTCGTGCCGCCGCTGGCACGCACGCGCAAGTGCGCAGCGTATTTCATTCCGGCGCCATCCGTGCCGTTGTTGAGTTGTCCGCGCATCAGCAAACCGTTGCTGCCATCGGCCATCGTCGTGAAGCGTTCAGGCCGATCCAGCGCGGCGGTGAAGGTAATCGCACCAGTTCGATTGGCAGTCAAACGAATGATGATGGCTTCGTCAGGCGCGCTGACAAACGTCTCGCGCGTGAATCGCACGCCGCCGTGTTCGTAGCTCACACGCGCGACGGCGTCCTGCAAATTCAATTCGCGCCGATATTGGCTGGCTTCAGCGTGCGGGAACTTCAGCCGCAAGTTGCCCAGCGATTGATAAGAGCCAAACGGCGCATCTTTGCCGCGCGCGTGATTGGAGCCTTTGCCCAAACAGGTGAAATGCGCGTAGACCAGTTTTTCGGCTTCGTCGTTTTGGCCTGCCAGCAACAGCCGTTTGATTTCGGGCAAGTATTGCGCGGCGTCGGGACGATCAGCATCCTGCGGCCCGCCCGACCAGAGCGAACTTTCGTTGAGGACGATGCGCTCTTCGCCGACGCCGCCGAAGACCATCGCGCCCAAACGCCCATTGCCCAGCGGCAGCGATTGCGTAAAGTTTTCAGCCGGCGCGGTGAACCAGATGCGCCACGCATCGGGCGCTTGAGCATTGATCGTCGCTGACAGCCAGCTACCAGTTACCGCTAATGCCACAGCCAGAATGCGAAATTTTATTTTCATTGGCTATCCACTGACCATTCGCGCGAACCTTGAGTCATCAGTTGGCACAAAAAAGAAAACAGGGGAAAGGAAAATGATCTGTTGTTACTTATTTTTCTCTCCCACATTCTCCTT
>CAYWDW010000645.1:0-3729 GCA_964457105.1 uncultured Heliobacteriaceae bacterium | reverse complement strand
AGAACGCGCCGTGCATCATCTTCATTGATGAAATTGACGCGGTCGGTCGCCATCGCGGCGCCGGCCTCGGCGGCAGTCACGACGAACGCGAACAGACGCTCAATCAGTTGCTGGTTGAAATGGACGGCTTTGAATCGAACGACGGCGTGATTCTGGTTGCTTCCACCAACCGGCCTGACGTGCTTGATCCGGCGCTGCTGCGTCCGGGCCGCTTTGATCGCCGAGTGGTGGTCAATCGCCCTGACGTGAAGGGCCGCGAAGGCATTCTGGCTGTTCACACGCGCAAGATTCCGCTCGGCGAAGACGTGGATATTTCCGTCATCGCGCGCGGCACGCCTGGTTTCACCGGCGCCGATCTGGCCAACCTGGTCAACGAAGCCGCGCTCAACGCCGCCCGTTACAATAAAAAGACGGTGGCGATGTATGACTTCGAGTGGGCCAAGGACAAGGTGCTGATGGGTTCGGAGCGCAAGTCAGCCGTGATGTCTGAAGAAGAAAAGAAGACCACCGCTTACCACGAAGCCGGTCACACCATCGTCGGTCTCAAGGTTCCGAACGCTGATCCGGTTCACAAGGTCACGATCATTCCGCGCGGCATGGCGCTCGGCCTGACGCAGCAGTTGCCGGAAGGTGATCGTTACACGCACTCGTCAGAATACATCGAAGGTTCGATTGCGATTCTGATGGGCGGTCGTCTGGCTGAGGAAATTTACCTCAGCAAAATCACGACCGGCGCGTCCAACGACATCGAGCGCGCGACGGAACTGGGCCGCCGGATGGTCTGCGAGTTCGGCATGTCATCACTTGGGCCGCTGACGTTCGGCAAGAAGGAAGAACAAATCTTCCTGGGCCGCGAAATCGCACAGCATCAGGATTACAGCGAGGACACCGCGATCAAGATTGATCAGGAGGTCAAGCGCATCGTGATGGAACAGTACGAACGCGCCCGCCGGATCATCATGGAAAACCGCGAGGCGACCGAACGCCTGGCGCTGGCGCTGCTCGAACGCGAAACGCTCGACGCCGTGCAGATTCGCCGCATCGTCGCAGGCCTGCCGCTCGATGATGACAGCCCTGCTCCGACGACTCCTGCCGACAGCAACCGGCCTGCCGACAAGGAGCCGGTGCTGAAACCGATTCTGCCGCCCATTACCGGCAGCAACCCGGCGACGGCATAAGGGTCAGGACAGAACACAACAAAGGCGGCGAATCAGCACATTGTTTCTGATTCGCCGCTTTTACTTTTACCGCACAGCAGCGCGAAGCTGTCCGTCAAATGCTCACGAACATCCTGAAGAAAACTTTCTCAGGCAGTTAGCAGTAAACCAGAATCGAAAACTATGACTCCTGTCAGTGAATCCAAAGAGACCAGAGAAGCCCCGGCTTATCGCCGTCCGATTCGTGAAATCATTGCGGACCTCAGCAAGCCGATCCCTGACCGCTTTCTGAAAGACAAGGTCATCAAGGGCAACAAGCTGACCTATATTCCCTGGCATTACGCGGTCAGGCTGCTCGACTGGTATGCGCCCGGCTGGTGCTATGAAGTCAGAAACGTCACGCCGATCAGCGAGCAGACGGTCCTGACTGTGCGCCTGATACTGCCGGCGGCTGAAGGCGATGTCTGGCGCGAGGCTACAGGCATCGAAGAAGATGAAGTGTCCGGTTACGGCGATACTTCGAGCAACGCCGAATCAATGGCCCTGCGTCGCGCTGCCGCCAAGTTCGGACTTGGACTGTATCTTTACGACAAGAAGTGAAGTGGTCACGTTCTTAATTTCATCGCATAATCAATGGCGCGATGAAAACAGCCCGCATTCTGATTGAACCCGGCTTTTCGGTTGAGCAGCGCCCGCTCAACCGAAAAGCCATTGAAATCGCCTCTCAATCCGGCTATCTGCTCGTGTGCGCACAGCAACCGGCAGTTTCCTGCACGCTGCTCAATCCCAGCCAGACCATCAGGTTTTCATCAGCCGGCAGTGATGAACTGCTCATCATTCGCTTTGCGCCGCAACTGCTGCTTGAAACTGCGGCGCGGCTGAGGCTTCATCCCACCGGCGCGTACCTGCTCTTTCGCCAGCCGCTCCTGCCCGTCACCGATGACAAAAAACTGAATGCAGTGCTGCACACGATCAGCGCTGAACTAACCGAAGCCGCTGCCGGGTGGCGCGAGGTGATCGGCTCGCTGATCAGTCAGCTCGCAGTCTATTTGCTGCGCGCGCACATCAACGTGCATCGGTCAGAAGAGGTCGAGTTGTCGCGCGTCGGGATCGTTGATCGCCGATTGCGCCGCGCCATTGAGTTGATGCACGACCACTGCGAGCGCGATCTGAGGCTGTCAGAAATCGCGGCAGCGGCTTACCTCAGCGCATTTCATTTCGCCCGCTTGTTCAAGAAGATCACCGGCACCACGCCGCACGTCTTTCTTGCCTCACTGCGCATTGAAAAGGCGCGCCGCCTGCTGGCTGAAACCGATCTTTCAATTGCTGAAATCGGCGCGCGTGTCGGCTATAACAGCCAGAGCCATTTCACCAAAATCTTCCGCGAGGCTGTTGGCCTGACGCCGCGAGAATTCCGGGCCGCGACAATGGAAGTGCGGTGAGAGAAGAGCTGCTTCGATGCGTTGTGAGACTCCGGCCTGTTGACGAAGAGCTGAAGCGCAGGCAGCCAGGGGACCACCGTGGTAACTATCAGGGGATGTTTTTTGCCCTTAATTCAGCGACCTTTTCCTGGTAGAGTCGCATGCTGTTTTCGATAATGTTCATCGCATCGAAGCGGCCCATAAATCTTTCGACTTTGACCTGCTTGTTTTCGAGCGCCTTGTAATCCTCAAAGAATTTTCTGACGGCCTTGAGCCGGTGTTCCGGCAGTTCTGAAATGTCGCGGTAATGCATGTATTCAGGATCATCGGCGTGGACGGCGATGATTTTGTCATCCTCTTCATTCTGGTCAATCATCTGCATTACGCCGATGGCTTTGGCGCGCATAATGCACAGCGGCACCACTTCGACCTGACCGAGCACCAGCACATCGAGCGGATCGTTGTCATCACAATAGGTGCGCGGAATAAAGCCGTAATTGGCCGGATAATGAACCGCGCTGTACAGCACGCGATCCACCTTCAGCAGCCCCGTCGGCTTGTCCAGTTCATACTTCACTCTGGAACCAATCGGGATTTCAATCACCGCATTGAAAATTTCCGGAGCCTTGCTGCCAATCTCAACATCGTGCCAGGGATTCATCAGCTTGTCCTTTGTCCAGTGTCAGTAATTTCCGACTGACCATTTCTCTTTCAGCTTCTGGCGATCAGGCGCAACTGTTTTGGCATAAGCGCCCACAGCAGCACGCCCGGCGCGCGCGGCGGCAGGGCTGAAATTTCAAGCGCGCACATCGCGCCCTTTTTGAATTCGACCTGCACGCCGCCGCCGCCTGCCAGCAGCACTGAAACCATTTCGCTCACATCCGGCAGATGCCCGACCACCAGCGCCCGCTCAAAATCGTAAGCGCCCAGTTCCACGAAAACATCAGCCTTTCGGTTCAATCCGTGCGCGAACGGACGCCCCGCAGCCAGCCCGTCAAGACTGATGATATGTTCATCGGCAAAATCAAACTCCGCGGCGACGGCCTGCGCCGTTTCCCGCGTGCGACGGTAGGGACTCGTAAAAATGTAATCGAATTTCAGCCCCAGTTTGCGCATCCCGCGCGCCTCTTCGCGCATCAGTTCCCAGCCCT
>CAYWDW010000644.1:0-3730 GCA_964457105.1 uncultured Heliobacteriaceae bacterium | reverse complement strand
GTGCTGAGTGAACGGGCGCTCGGTCGTGGCATTTTCAATCCGGCGTTTGTGCGTGAACTGACGGCGCAACACATCGCGGGCGTAGACCAGACTGAACGATTGTGGATGCTGATGAATTTTGAAATCTGGCAGCGCCGCTTTTTCGATAGCGAAGCGATGAATCAACCGCTGCCTGAACTTCAAACCATGCAAATCAGCACAGCAGCCTGAAACCAAACGGCAGCCTGAAACCAATGAAAATTCTCTGGCTCAAAACCGAACTGCTGCATCCGGTGGACAAAGGCGGCAGGATTCGCACTTATCAGATGCTGCGCGCGTTGCGACGCAATCATCACGTCACTTATCTGACGCTGGACGATGGCGCAACGCCTGAGGCGCGCAAACAGGCCGATGAATATTGTCAGGAACTCGTCTGTGTGCCGCACCGCCTGCCGTCGAAAACTGACCTGAGTTTTTACACGGGCCTCGGCGCGAATCTGCTGTCGGGGCTGCCTTACGCCGTGGCGCGTTACGGTTCAGCGCCGATGCGCGCCGCCATTGCCCGGCAGGTGCAGCGTGACAAGCCGGATGTGCTGGTCTGTGATTTTCTGGCGCCGGCCATCAATGTGCCGGAACGGTTGCCGTGTCGGACCGTGCTGTTTCAGCACAACGTCGAAGCGCAAATCTGGCAGCGCCATTTTGAAACGCAGGCAAATCCGCTGCGCCGCGCGCTGTTTCGTTTGCAGTGGCAGCGCATGCAACGCTTTGAGCGCGCGGCCTGTCACCGCTTCGATCAGGTCATTGCGGTTTCGCAGGCCGATGCTGACAGGCTGCGACGTGACTATGAGCTTGATTGCGTGGCGGCAGTGCCGACCGGAGTTGATACCGATTTCTTTCGCCCGCGACCTGACGTTGCCCCCGATCCGCAGCGCCTTGTTTTTACGGGTTCGATGGACTGGATGCCGAATGAAGACGGCATCAACTGGTTCATCGCACAAATCTGGCCGCAGGTCCGGCAGCAGCTTCCGCAGATCAAACTGACCATCGTCGGACGCAATCCGAGCCGCCGGCTGAGGGCATTCAATCAGCCGGGGTCGGACATCACCGTGACTGGCACAGTTGATGACGTGCGCCCTTATCTGGCGCAGGCGGCAGCCGCGATTGTGCCGTTGCGCATCGGCGGCGGCACGCGCCTGAAAATTTATGAAGCGATGGCCATGTCAAAACCGGTCGTCTCAACCACCATCGGCGCCGAAGGTCTGCCGCTGCGCGATGGCCGCGAGCTGCTGATTGCTGATGAACCGGCAGCCTTTGCTGAAGCCATCTGTCGCCTCGTCAAAGAACCGTCGAAAGCCTGTGAAATGGGCGCGGCAGCCGCTTCATTCGTCAGCGCCAGAGGAAGCTGGCAGGCCGCGGCGCAACAATTCCTGCGCTTTTGCGCGGTGTGATGTTTTGCGCTTTGCGCGAGGCACAGAGCAGAGAGAATTGAATCAATGCTGAATCGAGACACACGACAACGAAACACGAATTCACCACAGAGGCCACAGAGGTTCACAGAGGAGGCCGGGGTTGATTCATCCGCGGTGAACCGCTGTGGTGAAGTTCCCTGCCCCAGGCTTTCGCCGAGTAATGTGCATCGTCGCCTGCTGCTCGGTGGCATCGCCGCGGTGTTTGTGACGCTGGCGCTGCTGAGCGCGCTGAGCCGACGGCCCTGGAGTGATGAAGGATGGTTTGCGGCGCCGGCATGGAACCTGGCCACCAATGGCGTGATGGGGACTCCGGTGCTTGAAGCTGAAGGCTGGTTGCGCGGCATCAAAGAGCATACTTACTGGGTGATGCCGCTGCATCTGGTCACGCAGGCGGCGTGGTTCAGGGCGCTTGGTTTCAGCCTGCTTTCGCAGCGTCTGCTGTCAACCTGCTTTGGCCTGCTGGCGCTGGTGGCGATTGCGGTGATCGTGCGGCGACTGAGTGATGACCGGCGCGCCGGGGCGCTGGCCTTTGCGCTGCTCGCGTTTGATTACACGTTCATCAACGGCGCGTCGTTTGGCCGGATGGATGTGATGTGCGCGGCGCTGGGGTTGTCGGCGCTGGCGGTTTATCTGACGTTGCGCGAAAGGCATCTGAAACTGGCCGTGCTGCTGAGCCATGCGCTGACGGCGCTGAGCGGGATGACGCATTTCAACGGCCTGCTGTGGCTGGCCGGCCTGCTGTTTCTGACTTTGTATTTTGATCGCGCGCGACTGACCTGGCAGCTCGCGGCCATTGCGGCAATGCCCTATCTGATCGGCGCGTCAGCGTGGAGCGTTTACATCCTTCAGGATCCGGTCAGTTTCTGGAGCCAGTTTACCGGCAACGCAGCAACGGGCGGACGCTTGCGCGGGCTGGCTGCGCCCTGGCAGGGATTTATCCGTGAAGCGACAGAGCGTTATTTCACAGCCTTTGGCCTCGGCGCGCATTCGGCGGGCCATTCAGCGCTGGCGAAACTGAAGGTCGTGATTCTGGTCGTTTATCTGTTAGGCATCATCGGCGCGGTCAGCACGCGCGCGATCAGGCAGCATCGCGGGTGTCGCGCGCTGCTGCTGCTGACGCTGCTCGTCTTTTGCATTATGGCGCTGCTTGACGGGCAGAAGCTGGCCTGGTACCTGGTGCATATCATTCCGTTTTACGCGGCGATTCTGGCCGTGTCGCTCAGCCACAGCTTCAACGACAGCCGCGCCCGTCGCCACCTGGCGTTTGCCGTAATGACCGTGCTGATCGCGGTTCAGCTTGGCGGCATTACGCAGCGCATCCGGCTCAACAGCTTCAGGCACAGCTATCAGCCTGCCGTCAGCTTTCTGAAACAGCACGCCGGGCCGCAGGCGCTGGTGATGGGCAGCGCCGAACTCGGCTTTGATCTCGGCTTCGATGCGCGGCTGATTGATGATCCTTATCTCGGCTGCCGGAGCGGCAAACGCGCCGATTACATCGTCGTCGAAGAGATTTACGAAGATTCGTTCAGCGGTTCGCAGCGCGAACGTCCGGCCATTTATCAGCACATCACGCGCCTGCTCGCGCACGATTACCGGCTGGTTTATGACCACAACTTTTATCGCATCTATGCTCGCGCACCGCAGTCCGGCGAACTCGCCGCCAACGGAGGGAATTGAATGAAGCTCAGCATTTTTGGTCTTGGATATGTGGGCTGTGTCTCGGCAGCCTGCTTTGCCAGCGCCGGACACGAAGTCATCGGCGTTGATGTCAGCCAGCTTAAAGTTGACATCATCAACAGCGGTCGCAGCCCGATTGTCGAACCCGGCATTGGCGAGCTGATCGCGCAAATGGTCAGTGAAAAAAAGCTGCGCGCCACGACTGACGGCGCGGCGGCGGTGGCCGATTCGGACGTGTCGCTCATCTGTGTCGGCACGCCGGGCCAGCACAACGGCAGCCTTGACCTGACTTTCATCAAACGTGTCTGTCAGCAGCTTGGCGAAGCCATCGCCGCCAAAAATCGCTATCACATCGTCGCCATTCGCAGCACGATGCTGCCCGGCACGATGGCTGAAACGATTGTGCCGACGCTCGAAGTTTATTCGGGCAAACGGGCCGGACGCGATTTCGGCGTGGCCGTCAATCCTGAATTTCTGCGCGAAGGCACTTCGCTCAATGATTTTCATCATCCGCCGTTCACGCTGATCGGCGCTGATGACGAAGACGCTGCCGGGCCGCTGCGTCGTCTTTACGCGCACATTGACGCGCCGGTCCTGACGGTGCG
>CAYWDW010000643.1:3279-3736 GCA_964457105.1 uncultured Heliobacteriaceae bacterium | reverse complement strand
TCAGGTTTCAGTTCGCTGACGCCGTGCGCCGTGATCTCAAGATCATTGAGCAGGGCGACGTGATTGAGTTGCAGCACCCGCGCGAGGTTGCGCGCGCTGACCACCCAGGGCAGATTGGTCGCCACGCATTCGCCATTCGTGACCGGCCCGGCCACGCCAAAGCAGGCCGCTTTGATTGCTGCGTGATGTCCCCGTTCAGCGATCTGCCTGACGAATTCAGTGACGATGGTTTCCAGTCCGACATAGTCACGGCTCGGAAAACTGCGCTCATCAAGCGCCACCAGCGCTCCGTCGTTCACTTCAAACAAGCCCAGATTGGTCTTGGTGCCCCCGATGTCTCCCGCCAGAATCATAATCAGTCCTGATGAATCGAAAGATGTCATCCACGAAGCCACACGAAGCAGCACGAAGGAAAGCACAGGAAAAAGGGCGTCAGGGTTTTCGGCAGCATGTTCAT
>CAYWDW010000643.1:0-3269 GCA_964457105.1 uncultured Heliobacteriaceae bacterium | reverse complement strand
CGAACAGGCCGGAACAGTACAGGGAGCGGTAGCGACCTGGCGCATCCTCAGCAGACTGCCTGAAGAGAACCAGGTCGCTACCGCTCCCTGTACTGTTCCGGCATTTGCCTCAACCTGCTTCATTCTGGCGACTTCGTGGATCAGGTTCGTATTTCACAACTGCGCCTCAGCCACCAGCATTTCGCCTGCGGCGCTGACGGCCTGTTCATAAACGCGGTCGCGCGACAGAAATTCAAGTTCGCGCCCGATCAGTTCGCTTGTCGTATGTTTGACGTAACTCAGCACCCGCCCGACGCGGGCTTCGTGGCCAATAAAGATCGAGGTTTTCAGCCGCGTGCCCTCATCGCTTTTGGTGACGGTGAAGGAGGCGTCTGAAGCTTCTTCAGCAAACGAATCCGCTTTCAGCGTGACCTGGGCGAGGTGGCCGGGTTCGATGGTCGCGCGCTGCGTCCGGCGCAGTTCGATAAAGATGCGCTGCGTTTTGGCGAGCATTTCAAACGTGACTGTGCCGCCCTGCTGATCGCGGCTGACGCGATCCTGCCGCCAGCCCAGCCGCGCCGCAATCCATCCGGCCAGCAGCAGGGCGCGGGGCGAAATGGCTTCAGGGTCGCTCGCGGGCGGCGCATATTCAATCACCAGCCGGTTGACCTGGCTGAGCGCCGGGCGATATTCGGCAATGTCATAAAAGCCCGCAATCAGCGCCCGCCACGCCGTCAGTCGCGCCCAGTTGAGATCAGTCATCGCCGTCCACTTCGGACGTTCGCGCAGCAGCAGCGCCAGCGCAATCAGGTCGCCCTGCGGATCAGCGAACGAAGCCGAATCAATAATCACGCGGTTCGACATTTCGGCCAGCCGCATAAACGCTTTGTCGGCGAGCGGCGGCTCGTCGTGCCACCACAGATAAATCGGCAGGTCAGCGAGCAGCAGCGGCGTGACCGCGCTGTGCAATTCAACGACCTGCGCGCCACGAGCATAAATGGTGATCTGTTCGCCGCAGACCTGTTTGCCCGCGCCCGGCTGAAAGGCACAGCGCGTCAGGGTCTGCGCTTCGAGCGCGGAATCAGCGGCAGCGCGATCCGCCGCCAGCAGAATGATCCGGCTCGGATGCTGAAGGCTGATTTCGCTCAGCGTTTCATCCAGCGCGCTGGTCGCCTGCGCCGCCGGCACATAAACCAGCAGGTTCAGCACGCAGGCGCGCGCCACACCCGCCTGCCCGGTCTCCCTGCCCGCACTTTCCCAGAACGCATTCAGTTCACGTTCGATGGCAGCGGCATCAAGCGAACGCAGCGTGGAATGGATGCTCGAATCAGTTTGCATTCTGCTTTCCTCCTTCTTGATCCGGCGGTGCGTTCATCGCTCAGAATCATCCGCTTCAGCTCATCTTTTCATCTCTGGTTCGTTGTTCATCAGCACGCGCAAATCGTCACAGAACAGATGGTCAATCGCTCTGATGTGCTGTTTCAGGAAAGGATCGCTTTCCATGTTTGGCCGCAGGTCGCAGTAATAAACCCCGTCCAGCGGATTGAGCCTGATACTGTAACCTTTGAAATGTCCCGGCAGAAAAGTGGAACTGACGCCGTATCGGTTTTCCTGTCTGCCCGGTTTGCGCTGCACATCATTGAGAAAGATCGCAATGTGCGGAGTCGCGGTTTCAGTCAGTCGGCTGTACAGAAACTTATCAATGAAAATTTTGCCCAGGCGATCCTTGCTGGATGTTTTGACTGCACCAATCACCCTCAATTCATCATTCTGGTAAAGCAGCAGATCGTGCTGATACTTCATGCTGAACTGAACCTCACCAGCCGCCCGCACCGGGACGCGGATAATTCCGGAGCGACAATCAACTCCGGCTTCATTGAGCAGCAACCGGATCAGTCGTTCAAACAAATCGCCGTTGATCTTTCTGGCGATGTTTGACTGACCTGAAGGCAGAGCATCAAGCGTGGCGCCGATTGATTGCTGCACAGTGTATATCGAATGGCAAATCACTGCGCGATTCACTTCATCACTGGGGCCAGTGTCCCTGGCGTTTCTGATAACATTCAGAAACCTGGCGCTGAGCATCGTGCTGTCTTCAGCGTTGAGCATCAGCCGCGAGTTGATCGGTCGCGTGATGTTAAAGTGACCATCGTCCCTGAACTGGAAAAACTGATAATGCGATTCATTCTGCGAGACGATCACGGCCTGAAGCCCGTCACGCACAAAATCCAGAAATCTCAGGCAGAATTCAATGTAATCACGCAGAGAAGCAAAGTTTGTTTTGTCGCGTACTGTCTGCACAAGCTGATTCAGCTTCATCGGATGCTTTCCCTGCGCCCGGCATTTTTGCGGTCGAATTCAACCCACTGTGCCAGCGTCATCCTCCGCACCTGTTCAAGCCGCTGAATGGCCCACTGGTTATATTCAGCATTGAGGTCGCAGCCGAGCCAGCGGCGGTTCAGTTGTTCAGCGACGACCAGAGTTGTGCCGGAACCGGAGAAAGGATCAAGCACCGTCTGCCCTTCGTCCGAAGCGGCCAGAATCAGTTTGCGTAATAACTCTTCCGGCTTCTGTGTCGGGTGCGGTGTTTTTTCTCCCATTCCGTTGCAGGTGGTCGGAATTTCGATCACGTCCTTCGGTTTGGCGCCCAGCGGGTTGGGCGTCCAGTGTTCGCTGCGTTCCTTTCCGTTGCCGAAATTGCTGGTTTCAGCCTGCGGATGAACCGGATATTTGAGCGTGTGATTGCCATAAGGAATGCGCACTGCATCCAGCCGCAACTGGAACTCCGCCGACTTGCGAAAATGCAGAATGCTTTCGTGCGAACGTCCCCAGTCCTGCCCCAGATTGGCTTTGTTCCGGTAATGCCAGACCAGCCAGCGGCAGGAATGGAAATATTTTGACGCCGGATGCTTCAGGTCTGCCAGAATCTCTGAGAATCCACACACGTATAACGAGCCGGAAGCTTTCAGGACGCGCGCCGCTTCGCTGATCCAGCGCATTGACCATTCGATATACGCCTCCTGACTTTCAAAACTGTCCCAGTCCGCTTTGCTGAGATTGTACGGCGGATCGGCAAAGATCAGATCAGCCGAGTTGCTTGCGAGAGTCGCCAGCCAGCGGAGCGAATCTCCCAGACAAAGTTTTCCGTTGGGGTGTTCATACTGAATCTGCAATTCATCATTCCCGCTGAGCGGCAAGCTTCTCCCTGACGAACCGAATTCCAGTAATGCCGGAGCAGGCTCAGTTTTTTTTCTCTTGATCGGCATAAGTCAGTCTGAATACCTGTTCAC
>CAYWDW010000642.1:0-3741 GCA_964457105.1 uncultured Heliobacteriaceae bacterium | reverse complement strand
GGCGCGAAAAGGAGTTTTCCGATCTCGGTTTCATTCCGCTCGTGCATTGCAAGAATACCGATTACGCGGCCTTTTTCGGCGCGCAGTCGGCCAACAAGGCGGCGAAATACGACACCGACGCGGCCAATGCCAATGCGCGGCTTTCGACGCAGTTGCAGTACATCTTCGCCGTCGCGCGCTTTGCGCATTACCTGAAGGCGATGATGCGCGACAAGATCGGCAGCTTTATGTCGCGTGACGAGTGCGAGAAGTTTCTCAATCGCTGGATCAATAACTATGTGACCGCCGACGATTCCGCCGGGCAGGACACGAAGGCCAAATATCCGCTGCGCGAGGCGCGCGTGGATGTGGTTGAGGTGCCGGGCAAGCCGGGCGTCTATAAAGCAGTGGCTTTTCTGCGGCCACACTTCCAACTCGATGAACTCTCAGTTTCGCTGCGCCTCGTCGCGGAACTGCCCAAACCCGCAAAGTAATCACTTCTGCCGTGATTACGACTTGCGTTTGACAATCCGGTCGGGCGCCGGCGGCGTCCGGCCTGCTTTAACCCTCAAGGAGAACTACTATGGCACAAGCTGATTTTTACCTGAAAATCGAAGGGATTGATGGCGAAAGCAAGGACGAAAAGCTGGCCAAGCATATCGAAATCATGTCCTGGTCATGGGGCGAAAGCAATTCCGGTTCTTTCGCGCATGGGCAGGGCGGCGGCGTGGGCAAGGTCAACATGCAGGATCTGAGTCTGAGCGCTTCAATCAGTGCAGCCAGTCCGCATCTGTTTCTGGCCTGCGCCAATGGCAAGCATCTGTCCAAGGCGGTGCTGACCTGTCGCAAGGCCGGTGAAACGCCGCAGGTGTATCTGACCATTACGCTCAATGATATTCTCATCTCCAGCTTCCAGACCGGAGGTTCAGGCGGCAGTGAACTGCCGATTGAATCCTTCTCGCTCAACTTCGCCAAGATCGAATATGAATACTTCACCCAGGATGAAAAGGGCGTCGTCAAGAGCGCCGGCAAGAAGTCCTGGGATCTGAAGGCCAACAAGGCCAGCGCCTGAGGCGGTCAGCCCGCGGGGCGCTTCTTATCGCGCAGCGGGAGTGCGGCGTGAATCCCTGCGGGGCGTTCACACTGCGGCTCCCGCCTGCCGGAGATCGTGCCTGGCAGCCCTTTGCAAGGGCGCTTGAATCAATGATGGGAGGACATCATGCCACGAGCCGAAGACATCATTGCTGAACTCGGGAAAACCAGACTGCCCAAAGACACTCAGCCGCATGAAACCCTGTTTGATGATGTCGTCGCCATTCAGCAGTTCCTGACCGGTCAGACTGCGATGGCCGACGCCCTGAAAAATCTGGAGAACGAACTGCGCGCGACCCTGAAGCAGCGCAGACAGCAGAAGGATCAGGATCCCTTCGCCAACCTGCTCAACGGGACGCTGGGCCGGTTTGAGGAAGCCCATGGCTTTGCGGTCTACAACATTGAAGAGCGGATGAAAGTCATCACGCTGACCGGCAATCTCTCCTCGGAAGGGTTTGGCAAGACGCTCGCTGAGGGCCGCCCCTTCAAGGATTACGTGGGCCGCGATCACGGCGTGCATACGCATCGGATTCAATGGTATTGCCTGCAGTTTGCGGGACTCAAAACCACGTGGCTGGTTGATCTTTACAAACATCTCGGCACCTATCCCAAAGGCACCGGCTGGGGCGCGACCTGGCGGGATGCCTGGTATGTGACCTTCGACCGTCAGAAGGAGAATCTGAACAATGGTCAGAATCTGAACCTGACGCTTGAGCCGGCCCAGGATTTTCGCCGACCTGAGACACTCAATCTCTATCTGCTCAATGAAGGCGCGCTCAAGTACGACATTCTCAATACGTGCCTCAGCAGCATCAATGGCAAGAGCGGCCTCGACAACAATATCAAGTACCTTCTGGTGCTCAAGTACAAGTTCGGCTATCAGGGACTGCCGAAGGGCTGGAAGACAAAGCCGCCGCAGGAACTGAAGCAGATGTACGAGACCGCAAAGAAATCTCTGGGGCAGGATCAGTTGAAGCAGTTCACCGAATATATCGCCGGCAAATCGTCCGACGTGGACAAACATCTGTTCTATCCGCAGGCTGGCGGCTCGATGGGGCCGGCGCAGACCGTGGCTCCAGTCATCAAGCCAAAGCCCGGTGTCTGAATCCGGCAAGCATCGCTGATGAATTCCGCCGGTTCGTTGCAAGGCCGATGAAACAGCACGCGCCAACTTCATACGATCAGGTTCGGTATGCGAGCTATCCGCTCGCGCAGGCGCATCCTGACCGCCTGGCGACGCTGGCCACGCTGCTGGGTTTGACGCCTGCGCCAGTGACCAACTGCCGCGTGCTGGAACTGGGTTGTGGTGACGGGGCCAATCTGATTCCGATGGCTGATGCGCTGCCGGAGAGTCGTTTTATCGGACTTGATCTGGCCGCGACCGCAGTTGCCGCGGGCCGGGCGCAGATCAGCGAACTGCGCCTCGGCAACATTGAACTGCGGGTGCAGAACATCGCTGAAGCCGGGCGCGAGCTGGGCGGGTTTGATTACATCATCGCGCACGGCGTTTATTCGTGGGTGCCTGAAGCGGTGCAGGAGCGCCTGCTGGCGCTGTGCGGTGAACTGCTCAGCCCGCACGGCGTCGCTTACGTCAGTTACAACGTCTATCCCGGTTATCACCTGCGCGAGCTGGCGCGCGGGATGATGCTTTATCACGTCCAGGCGCTCAGCGACCCGGAGCAGCGCGTCAATGCGGGCCTGGAGCTGATTGAACTGCTGCTGCAGCAGTATCCGAATCAGGCTGCGGCCAAAGCCGATCTGTACGGCGCCGTGCTGATCGAGCAACTGGAGCGGATGTCGGATTACAAACACCGCACGCAGGTCTTTCACGATGAACTCGCCGCGATCAATCAGCCGGTCTGGTTTCACGAATTCGTGGCGCGGGCCGCAAAACACAACCTGCAATACCTGGCTGAAGCCAGTTTCGCCGGGATGCAGGATCACATTTTTTCGCCGCCCGTGCGTGAATTTCTGAGCCGTTTCGGCGCGGCTGAGATCGTGCAGAAAGAGCAGTATCTGGATTTTCTGAAATGTCGCAGCTTTCGGCAGACGCTGCTGTGTCGCCGCGAGGCGCCCGTCACGCGCCACATCAGTCCGGGCCGCTTCAGTGATTTTTATGTGGCTTCGCCGGCGCGGCCTGCGACGGTGCCGCCCGATTTGCGGCCTGGCGTCGTGCAGGAATTTCACGGGCAGCAGGGGGCCGTGCTGCGCACCGATCACCCGCTGGCCAAAGCGGCGTTGTGGCAATTGGGCGAAGTCTCGCCGCGCGCCCTGCGCTGGGCTGAGCTGCTGGCGGCCACCGGGGCGCGACTGCACGAGGCTGGCGCGGGTGTGCCGGTTGAAGGGCAGGAAAGATCGCTGGCTGAAATTATGCTGGCGGCTTATGGCGCGGGGATGGTGCAGCTTCATCTCTGGCAGCCGGAAATGGTTTCGACGGTAAGCGAGCGCCCGCTGGCCAGTCCGCTGGCGCGCTGGCAGGCGCAGCGACAGGACACGCTGACGAGCCTGCTGCATCAGGCTGTCGAGCCTGATGATGAACTGACGCGCCAGTTGCTGCTGCTGCTCGACGGCACGCGCGATCACGCCGCGCTGCGTGATGATTTGCTGGCGAGAATGCTTGAGCAGCAGGCCACCGTGACGCTGCCCGATGGCGCCGCGCACGGCGACCGC
>CAYWDW010000641.1:0-3760 GCA_964457105.1 uncultured Heliobacteriaceae bacterium | reverse complement strand
ACCGTGCTGTGCGTGGAATTCGCCGACGCGATCATAAACTTTCTTCAGACCGACCGTGTCGGCATACCACATCGGCCCGCCGCGCCACGCCGGAAAGCCGTAGCCATTCAGGTAAATGATGTCAATGTCTACCGCCCGCAGTGCGAAACCTTCTTCCAGAATCTTTGCGCCTTCGTTGATCAGCGCGTAAATCGTGCGTTCGATGATCTCCGCTTTGCTGATCGCGCGCGGAGTGATGCCGAGTTCAGTTCTGACTTCGGTAATGATCTTTTCGACTTCGGGATCGGGAATGGGCTTGCGGTTCTCGTCGTATTTGTACCAGCCCGCGCCGGTCTTCTGACCGTAACGGCCAAGTTCGCACAAACGGTCAGGAACTCTGACCTGACGCTCGCCTGCTGGTTCCAGATGCGCGTATTCCTTGCGAATGCGCCAGCCGACATCCAGGCCGGCCAGGTCGCCCATCGCCAGCGGCCCCATCGCCAGACCGAATTCATACAGCGCGCCGTCAACTTCCTGCGGCAACGCGCCCTCTTCGACCAGAAAGACAGCTTCGCGTCCGTACTGATGAATCATCCGATTGCCGACGAAGCCGCGACAGTTGCCGACCATCACCGCCACCTTGCCGAGCTTTTTGCCCAGGCTCATGGCGGTGGCGATGACCTCTTTGCTCGTCGCTTTGCCGCGCACGACTTCGAGCAGGCGCATCACGTTTGCCGGACTGAAAAAGTGCGTGCCGATGACCATCTGCGGGCGCGACGTGGCTGCCGCGATTTCATCAATGCTCAGCGTCGAAGTGTTGGAAGCCAGCACGGCTGCGGGTTTGCAGATTTTGTCGAGCTGCCCGAAGACTTCCTTCTTCAACGCCATTCCTTCAAAGACCGCTTCGATCACAATGTCAGCGTCTTCAAAGCCGCTGTATTCCAGCGTCGGCGTAATCAGCGCCATTCGCCTGTCCATCACTTCCTGACTGAAGCGGCCTTTCTTCACCGAATTGGAATAGTTCTTCGTGATGGTTGCGAGGCCGCGATCCAGCGCCGCCTGCTCGGTTTCCTTGAGCAGCACCGGAATGCCCGCGTTGGCAAAGCACATCGCAATGCCGCCGCCCATCGTGCCTGCGCCGATGACCGCAGCCTTTTTGATCGGAATGGTCGGCGTGTCTTTCGGCACGTCGGGAATTTTTGCGACTTCGCGTTCGCCGAAGAAAGCGTGAATCATCGCTTTCGACTGATCCGAGAAAAGGCATTCCTTGAAAATTTCAGCTTCGCGTTTGCAGCCGTCTTCAAATGAAAGTTTCGTGGCGGCTTCGACCGCGTCAATGGCGGCGAGCGGCGCCATCATTCCACGCGCAGTCTTCTTTGCCTGCGCGCGCGCGGCGGCAAAGATTGCGGCGTTCGTTTCCACGTCGCCGAGTTTGTCATTGCGTTCGCGTGTTTTCGGCGGCGCTTCACCGCTCGCAATTCTGGCGCGCAGAAAAGCGATTGCGCCCGCGAGTAAATCACCGTCAATGATTTCGTCAACGATGCCGAGCGCGTGCGCCTCAGCGGCTTTGACGGGATTGCCGACGGCGCACATCTCGACGGCCTTTGCGACTCCGGCGAGACGCGGCAGACGCTGCGTGCCTGCGGCGCCGGGAATGAGGCCAAGTTTGACTTCAGGCTGTCCGACCTGCGCTGATGGCACGGCGACGCGATAATGAAAAGCCATCGCCGTTTCGAGTCCGCCGCCGAACGCCGTGCCGTGAATCGCGGCAACGACAGGCTTCGGACAGTCTTCAATCTTCAGCAGCAGGTCGAGAAAGTTGATGCCTTCCCTGCGCTGCCCCGAAGTGATTTTGCCGAACTCTTTGATGTCGGCTCCGGCAATGAAAGTCTGCCCGCCGCCGATCAGCGCTGCGCCCTTGATCGAGTCGTCAGCGATGATTGCGTCAATCGCCGCGCCAATGCCTTCCGGCACGCCGGGGCTGAGCGCATTCACGGGCGGATTGTTGACAGTGATGATTCCGATTTCGCCAGCTCTCGTCAGTGCGACAAGTTCGTTCATGATGATTCCTCAGCAAAATGATCCGGGACAGTACAGGGAGCGGTAGCGACCTGGTTCTCTCCAGGTGGTTTGCTGATGAGGCGCCAGGTCGCTACCGCTCCCTGTACTGTCCCGGATCATCCTGCTCATCCTGTAAATCCTGTCTGATCTTTCTTCGTGCTTCTTCGTGCGACTTCGTGGATGGTTATTGGCTTTACTTCGGCGGCATTCTCAGCGCGCCGTCAAGTCTGATGACTTCGCCGTTGAGCATTTCGTTTTCGATGACGTGCCTGACCAGCGCGGCGTATTCCGCCGGATCGCCCAGGCGCGACGGAAAAGGCACCTGCGCGCCCAGCACTTTTTTGACATCTTCGGGCAGCCCGGCGAGCAGCGGCGTATCGAACAAGCCCGGCGCAATCGTCACCACGCGAATGCCGGTGCGGGCCAGGTCGCGCGCAATCGGCAACGTCATCCCGACAATGCCGCCCTTTGAAGCCGAGTAAGCCGCCTGCCCGATCTGCCCGTCAAACGCCGCGATTGAAGCTGTGTTGACGATCACGCCGCGTGTGCCGTGCGCGTCGGGTTCCTGACCGGCCATCTGCGCGGCGGCCAGGCGAATCACATTGAAGGTGCCAATCAGGTTGACGTTGATGACTTTGATAAAAGCGTCAAGCGGGTGCGGGCCTTCTTTGGTGACGGTTTTGATCGCCACGCCGATGCCCGCGCAGTTGATTGCGCCGTGCAGTGCGCCGAACGCTGAAACGGCGGTGGCGACGGCGTTCTTTACGCTCTCTTCATCGGCTACGTTGGTTTTGACGAAGCGCGCCTTTGCGCCAGTCTCGTTTGCCGTCTGCTCGCCGGTTTCGCTGTTGATGTCAGCAATCACGACGTTCGCGCCTGAAGCGCCGAGCAGCTTTGCCGTCGCCGCGCCCAGGCCTGAACCGCCGCCGCTGACCAGAAAAGTTTTGCCGTTGATCTCCACGTTGATGCCTCCGCGAAACGGATCAGTACGGGGAGCGGTAGCGACCTGGCGCTTCCGGAAGATTCATCTGTCGAGTCCACCAGGTCGCTACCGCTCCCCGTACTGATTCGTGACTTTACTTTATTCGTTCAATAATTGTGCAGGTCGCCATGCCGTGACCGGCGCACATCACCTGCAACCCGAACTGCCCGTCAACTGAATCAAGCCCGGCGAGCATCTTCGCCATCAGAATCGAACCCGTCGCGCCGACCGGATGACCGTGCGCGACTGCGCCGCCCCAGGGATTGACCTTTGACATGTCGGGTTTCAGTTCCTTTTCCCACGACAGCACGACGGTGGCAAACGCTTCGTTGATTTCAATCCAGTCAAGGTCATTGATCGTCAGCCCGGCTTTGGCAAGCGCCTGCTGCGTGGCCGGAATCACGCCGGTGAGTTGAAAGGTCGGATCGCTGCCGACGACGACGCGGGCTTTGAACCTGGCGCGTGGTTTGAAGCCATCGGCTTCGGCGAGTTCACGATTGGCGACGAGGACGGCAGCGGCCCCATCGGAAATCTGACTGGAATTACCTGCGGTCACGACGCCGTTGCCCTGCGGACGAAAGACTGTCGGCAGCGTGGCCATCTTTGCCATGTCAACTTTGTCGCGCACGCCTTCGTCACGAACGAGCGAAATGTGTTTGCCTTCGGCGTCGAGGCCAGGCGTCGGAATGATTTCAGCGTGCAGCCCGGCGTTTGCGGCGGCGGCTGCGCGGCGATGGC
>CAYWDW010000640.1:0-3781 GCA_964457105.1 uncultured Heliobacteriaceae bacterium | reverse complement strand
CCAACACCTTACCCGAAACCTCCCTCACCTTTTCAACTTTGACTTCGTACACCCACTTTTCGGAGACGGGCATTAGTGAATCATTCCCTGGCAATTCAGCCCCTGCGCCTCTACAATTCAGCGCATGACTAAAAGATTAACTGAGATGGTTTCGTGCGCGGGTTGAGCGGCCAAGTTGTCGCCTCAGGCGCTCGCTCAGGTGCTGAGCGGTTTACCGAAACAACCACACAATCCGAACCTGCTGGTCGGTTATGAAAACGCCGATGACGCCGGAGTCTGGCGGTTGCGCGAGGATCTGGCCATCGTGCAGACGCTCGATTTTTTTACGCCGATTGTGGATGACCCGTTCGATTACGGGCGCATTGCCGCGCTCAATTCAATCAACGATGTCTGGGCCATGGGCGGCACGCCGATAACGGCAATGGCGATTACGTGCTTTCCGAAAAAGGGCGTTGATTACACCATCCTCGGCGAGATTATGCGCGGCGGCCTGGCGGTGCTGACCGAAAACGAAGTCGCGCTGATCGGCGGTCACAGCGTTGATAACGATCAGATTATGTTTGGCTACTCAGTCACCGGGGTGATTGACCCGCGCAAGGTCGCCACCAACGACGGCGCGCGGCCCGGTGACGTGCTGGTGCTGACCAAGCCGCTCGGCACCGGCATCATTTCAACCGGCGTGAAATTCAACAAGGCTGACGCCGAAGTGGCGGCGCGCTCAACCGCGACGATGCTGACGTCGGGCCGCGCAGCCGCAAAGGCGATGCAGGACTTTGACGTGAAGGCCGCCACCGACATCACCGGCTTCGGCCTGACGGGTCACGCCTGGGAAGTGGCGCGCGCGAGCAAAGTCACGTTCGAGATTGAGGCGGCGCGGCTGCCCGTGCTGCCCGGCGCGCTGAAACTGGCTGGCAAGGGCCTGCTCACCAAAGGCGACCGCACCAACCGCGAATACGTTGGCAATGACGTGCAGCTCAGCACCGCCGTCAGCAAAGAACTGGCGAGCGTGCTGTTTGACCCGCAAACCGCCGGTGGCCTGCTGATCTGCATTGCCGCAGACCAGGCTGAAGCGCTGCTCAGTCGCCTGCGCGAACATTACCCCGACGCCGCCATTATTGGCCGCGTCACCGCACGCGGTTCACATTCAATCATCGTTCGTTGAACTGACAGCAACAGCGAGTTGACGGAACAGACGGAAATAACTGAAGGAACAAAAGCTTCAGACCAGTTTCAGTTCTGTTTCCGTTTGTTCCGTTATTTCCGTTTGTTCCGTCATCTCTCTGCTTCCCTTCTCCTGACTGCCATGAATACTGCCGACATTCGCACGCTTTACGCCTACACCGACTGGGCCAATCACAGGCTGCTTGACGCCGTTGCTGAATTGCCGCCTGAAGAGCAGCAGCGCGACCGCAGCGTCAGTCATCGTTCGATTCACAGCACGCTCGTTCACATGCTCGGCGCGGAGCGAATCTGGCTGTCGCGCTGGCAGGGCGCTTCGCCGACAGGCTTCATTGCTGAAGCAGAGTTTCCCGATCTCGCGGCGATTCGCGCGTACTGGCAGGAGGTCGAAGCTGAACGTCAGCAGTTCATCGCCACGCTGACGGATGAAGCGCTGGCCGGGATGCTCAATTACCGCGACACCAAAGGCAATCCATACGCGCTGCCGCTCGGACAACTGATGCAGCACGCGGCCAATCACGCCACGCTGCATCGCGGTCAGATCGTGGCCATGTTCAGACAGGCGGGCGCGCAGCCGCCGGTCACGGATTTACTTTATTACCTGCTGGGGCGCTGAAGATGAATCCCGCAACGGCTCTCAATCTGCCCGTGCGACACGCGACGCTTTACGCTGCGCTGATGGAAGCGCACGAACGCACGCTGGAACTGATCGCTGATCTTGATGACGCGCAGATGATCGGCCCGCGCCTGGCGATTGTGAATCCGCTGCGCTGGGAGACCGGGCACGTCGCGTGGTTTTATGAACGCTGGTTATTGCGTCACCTGCGCGGGCACGAACCGCTGATGAAGCAGGGCGATGAACTTTACAACTCCGCTGAAGTCGCGCACGACACGCGCTGGGATTTACTGCTGCCGTCAAAAGCAGACACGCTTGAGTATGCGCGCCGCGTGCTGGAACTGGTCATCGCAGCGGGCTGTGAGCGCGAACCCGAAGCCATTGACGGTTACGACGAAGCATACTTTCTGCGCCTCGCGCTCTTTCACGAATGCATGCACGCCGAAGCGTTTACTTACACGCGACAGACGCTCGGCTATTCAGCGCCGCAGATTTCTCATGGGAGCGCAGGCAGCCTGCCTGCGCCGGTTGAAAATGAACCCGACTCGCAGCTCAGCAGGCAGGCTGCCTGCGCTCCCAGGGATGACGCCTTTATTCCCGGCGGCAGGTTGCGGCTCGGCAGCGCGCCGGGGTCGGCTGAGTTTATCTTTGACAATGAACTCAACTCGCACTTCGTCACGGTGAACCCGTTCCACATTTCGCGCACCGCAGTCACGCAGGCTGAATTCTGCGCCTTTGTCGAAGACAACGGTTATCGCCATCGGCAGTGGTGGAGCGCGGCGGGCTGGCAGTGGCGGCAAAGCGTGAAGGCAAGGCATCCGCTTTACTGGCAGCGCGAAGCGAACGGCTGCTGGCTGCGCCGGAATTTCAATCAGTGGGTGCCGCTCGAAGACGAGTTGCCGGTGCTGCACGTCAACTGGTACGAGGCCGAAGCCTGGTGCAACTGGGCCAGGCGCCGACTGCCGACCGAAGCTGAATGGGAGATGGCCGCGTGCTGCGAACCTGACGGCACCGGCCTCGCCGAAACAAAACGCCGCTTTCCGTGGGGCGCTGAACTGCCGACACCTGAGCGCGCAAACCTGGACTGGCGCGGCGGTGGCTGTGTGGACGTTCACGCGCTGCCCGCGGGTGACAGCGCCTTCGGCGTGCGGCAGATGATCGGCAATACCTGGGAATGGACGGCGACTGATTTCGCGCCGTTCCCCGGCTTCCGGCCAGGGCCGTACAAGGAATACTCCGCGCCCTGGTTTGGCGATCACAAAGTGCTGCGCGGCGGCGGCTGGGCCACGCGGTCCCATCTGATTCGTCCCGCGTATCGCAACTTTTACAAACCTGACCGCCGCGATGTATGGGCGGGCTTTCGCACCTGCGCGCAGTAAAGCAGTCAACCTGCCGCGCCCCGGATGCGACAAGCTGGCCGCGCGGCGAACCATTCTTCAGGGGAGGACATAATGTCAGACCAGCACTTCGACAAAGCCGCTGTGATTGCGGCGCTGAATGAAATTCTCGAAGCCGAACTGGCCGGCGTCGTGCGCTACACGCATTACTCATTTATGGTCTTCGGCCACAATCGCATTCCGATTACCGGCTGGCTGCGGGGCGAGGCCAGCACCTGCCTTGCGCACGCCCATCAGGCAGGCGAACTGATTACGCACTTCGGTGAACATCCGTCGCTGAAGATCGGCGCGCTGCTTGAAACGCACAAGCACGCGATCAACGACATCCTGCTTGAAGCCCTCGAAGCCGAGAAGGTCGGGCATGCGCTTTATCAGAAGCTGCTCAACCTGACGCGCGACCGCTCGGTGCTGCTCGAAGAATACGCGCGCCGGATGGTCGCTGAAGAAGAAATGCACCTCGGCGAAATCAACAAGCTGCTCCGCAACCCCGGCGAAATCAGCGCCTGGTCAGCATCATCAGACCACTGAGCCGCGCGGCTTGTGGCCAAAGAGAGATGACAACAACCGCCTGAAATAACGCCAGGCACGG
>CAYWDW010000639.1:0-3783 GCA_964457105.1 uncultured Heliobacteriaceae bacterium | reverse complement strand
GAAAATAAGCCATCACTTCAACTCTCCCGCTTCGGGCCTCCGACGTTCCCGCACCCACTGTAACAGCGCCTCAAAAGCTGCGTCGGCGTGAAAGCGCAATGCCCGCTGGCGATTCATCTGAAAAAATTGATCGGACAGACACCAGCCGCTGCAACCGGATCAAGTTCGTGATGGTCTGAGGTGACGAACTCCCCGCCGACACGCAGCGTCAAAGCCAGGCCAAATGCATCTGCCAGTGACATTCGATGTGAGCCTTTCAACTTCCCAGCCACACGCCAGAAAGCCGTGTCGCAGTCTGAGCGTGTGGCAATTCCGATTGACGCCAGCACAGCAATGACCTGATCGGCACCGGATTCGCCACTGGTTCGATAAGCCTGATACCAGATTTCGCACAGATTGATGGCATGAGCCAGACAGGTGGAGCCAGGTTCAGTCAGCAGGTCTTCGATCACGCCGGCTCCCGGCTCATTGGTCAGGAAGGCAATCATCGCCGTCGCGTCCAGCACATAGATCATGATTTTTCCCGTGCCAGTTCAGCCTGCTTTTCGGCCAGGAACTCTTCAGTCGAAGGCAGCAGACCTTTCATACTGCCACGCGCCTGGCGCACAGCCGCGAGCCGTTTTTCCCGCTCACCCGGCGACGACTCTGCCTGCAACGCTTCAATCAGCTTCTGCCTTTCCAGCGGCGGGAGCGTCTGCGCCTGCTGAATCAGCTTTTCCAGGTTGCTCATTGTTCTGTCGCCTCCTTTCGCCGTGGTTTTAGCATAATGACAACTGGCGATGATTCTTACTTCAACTCTCCCGCTTCCGGCCTCCGGCGTTCGCGCACCCACTGCAACGATGCTTCAAAAGCTGCGCCGGTCTGCGGGGCAGTATCATTCATCGTCATCATCCGGTGGTGGCAACTGACGGCTGGCTCTGAGCAACTGGTTTTCGACTTTGAGCATGAATTTCTCCCGCTCGCTGGTTTCGCGCTCCTGATTCCGCTGCTGCTCCCAGGCCAGCCGATGAACCAGCGCCGTCAGTTCTCTGACCTCACGCTGCAAATCCTTCAGCCCCTGCTCCTGTTTTTCCAGACGAAATGTCAGCGTGAAGACGCTGCTGAGCAGATCAGTAATGGTTTTCCACATGCAGCATCTCCCGCAGTTGTTGCAGCATCACGCGTGTTTCCGCCTGCAACTGAAGCCGTTCAGCTTCTGTCTGCTCCATCCGTTCACTAGCCGCGCGAATTTCCCGGACGCACTGTTCCAGCAAAACCTGCAACTCGGTTGCCTGTTCCGGGGTCAGCTCAAAAGTCGTTGACTGGCTCATAAATCTTTCTCCTGCGCTGATCTTAACACAGCCACCAACAGGGCAGCGCGGCAGCTACTTCAACTCTCCCGCTTCCGGCCTCCGACGTTCCCGCACCCACTGTAACAGCGCTTCAAAAGCTGCGCCGGTTTGTGCGGGCGTAAAGGCGCAATGTCCGTTGGCGACGACGAATTTTGTGACGAACAGATCCTGCGTGCCTGCGACTCTGGCGATTGAATCGTATTCGCTGATGTAACGGCCCGGCACCAGTGGATCGTAAGTCGTGTGCAGCGTCAGCACCGGATCGTGAATGCGACCCGTCGGCGCGTAATGCTGGCGCAGGTATTCACGCGCCCTGGCGTCAGCCGCGTAACGCTTCACGCCGCGATTGAGCGCCACGTCATCATCAAAGCCGTCATAAATCGTGTTGCGATTGTCGAAGGGATTGCCGCCCGTGCGCGCCTGCAGCTCGCGGTTGATTTCGTAAAAGAAGGCGAGCGTGCCGGAAATATCCTTTGGCGCAATGCTGTAACGCTTCGCATAACTCGCGGCCTTGTCCGGCGCGGCTTCGAGCGCGGCTTTCACTTTGGATTGATCGAGTCTTGCGCCTTTCGGCAGATTCGTGAGCGCGCCGACGACATTCGGGAACAGGTAATCGAACGTGACCAGCATATCGAAGATGCGTTCCTGCAAGCCGTTCAGGCTGACGTTGAGCGGCCCGCACATCGGCAGCGCGCCATCGTAAACTTCAGGATACTTTTCAATCGTCGCCAGCGTGATCACGCCGCCCATCGAATGGCCCAGCACAATCGTTTCTGTCGGCTGCCCGTACTTTGCGACGAAGTGGCGGCGCAGCGCCTCGGTGTCCTCAACGCCTTCCTTCACCGCCCAGCCCTGCACGCTGTAAGCCGATTGCGCAACGGCGAAACCGCGCGCCAGAAACACGTCGCGCAGCGGCTTGCCGCCGTCCAGGCTCGGATTCGTGCCGGCCAGCGCGTAACCGTGACAATACATCACCAGCCCCTTGTTCCATTCCGCCGGAATTTCAATCCGAAACGCCGCACCGTTGATTGTGCCCGTTTCGATTTTGTTTGCAGGCTTCGCGCCCGACTGATCCTGCGCAGTGGCGGGCAGTGACAAGAACAGCAGCAGTGCCAGAGCCGCGAGTGATCTTTTCATATTTTCCTCCGAAGATGCCCGGCAGGGAGGCCCGCCTGCCAGACCTTGTGCGCCGCAACAGGGCCATCGCGCCTGACTGAAAAGTGACAGGCGGCAGCGTGATAATCACGCTGCCGCCCTGAATTGATCGAGTTTTTTGCGCCACCTGGCTTCAGCACGGCCAGGCTGTTCCGGCCAGGCATCCTCGCAGAAACGACGCCTGCGCGGGAAGGTCGTGAGGGCAGGGATCAATCGCCTTTTCCCCTTTCCCCTTGTCCGCTTTACGACTGCTGCTCGCCTGCGCCTTCGGTCTTCGCGGGCGCAGCATCCTTTTTCGCGTAGCGCCGTCTGAAACGATCAACGCGACCGGCAGTGTCAACGAGCTTCTGCTGGCCCGTGTAAAACGGATGCGACGCGCTGCTGATTTCCACCGTGTAAAGCGGATATTCCTTGCCGTCTTCCCAGACAATCGTCTTGTCGGTTTTGACCGTCGAACGAGTGATAAAAGCGAAATCAGTTGAAACGTCCTTGAAAACCACCGGGCGATAGTTGGGATGAATGTCTTTCTTCATTGCACAATGTCTCCAGTCAAAGTGTACAGCGAACTGAAGCTTCAGTTCGCTGGCTGCTTCTGCCACATCACCACAGAGCGAAATTTCTGAGTGACAACTTCAGGCCAGCCCGAATTCTTTCAGCGCTGGCACAAAATTCAGATGTTCATGGCCGGGCCGGGACAGCTTGATGAGCGCAAAGCGTTGCAGCGGATCAAGCGCGGCCCACTGCTCAGTCACAATCGCCACGCCGTGCTGCCCGGCGCACTGCTGCAACTCGGCGGGAACGGCTGCAATGCCAGCCCAGGCCGGATGCTCATCCACCGGAATTTCCCTGGCCGCCGTGCCATACCGCGACTGAATCAGTTGCGTCAGATGCGCGCGATAATTTTTCAATTCGTCAGCCGTCGCACCCGGCATTTCGGCCAGTTCACGCTTTTCATCAGGCGAGAGCCGCGCCCATTCCTTCAGTCCGAGCTTGATGCCGACGGCATCGAGCCTGAAGCGCACCTGCATCGGAATGCAGCGCAGGGTATTGACGAAATCAGCTTCAAACTCGAAATACTGAGCCATAACTGCCCGAATCAACGACGCACAGGCGACGCTGGCCGCCCAAAACAAGTCGCACAGTATAAGTGCTGCCGCCACTGTTGGCAACCAGCACAACAATCATAGAATCATGCGTGTCCATCAGATGTTTGCGAAGCCCTGGGTGCGTAGCGATTCCAGCGCAATGGCATTGAATTAAGGAAAAAAGGGCCGTCCCCTGGAGCGCGGGCAGCCTG
>CAYWDW010000638.1:0-3797 GCA_964457105.1 uncultured Heliobacteriaceae bacterium | reverse complement strand
GTCATCTCTCTTCCGCTTAACTTAATCCGATTGAGCTAAAGCTGGAACTCCGAACACCGTCTCACGCTGCAATGATTTTTATCTGACTGCCGATTCCGGCGGGAAACTTGCGCCATCGCCACAGGCTGTGTGATTATTCACTTCAACGCTGTTGCGGTTGATTCATCACTTCACGTCACCAGAATCCACAGGAGGCTGCTTTGAATCCCGAATTGAGCCAGTTGCTGGCATTGCAGGAAACCGACATCGAAATCAAACAACTCAATCAGGAAATTGTCTCGCTGCCCGCACGCCAGCAGGAAATTGAACGCCAGTTTGCCGAATCAGTCAAAGAATTCCTCGACCTCAGAAAACAATTCGACGACGCCCAGGCCGACAAATCCCGCCTCGAAACCAGCCTCAGCGACGAACAGACCCGACTCGACAAATTCAGAGAAGACCTGATGAAAGCCACCAATCAGCGCGAATATGAAACAGCCGTGCGCGAAATTGATGTGGCCCGCAAAACCATCAGTTCACTTGAAACCGACATCCTCAAGCTGATGGAGCAGCTTGAAAAGCTCGAAGCCCAGGTCGCTGAACGCTCGCCCGCCATCGAAAATCGCCGCACCGAAGTTGATGAACAGATTGCCCGCACCGCCGCCAGCGTCGCCGGACACAGGGAACGCCTTGCCACGCTGACCGCTGACCGCGAACAAAAACTGCGCTCACTCGGTCAGAACACTCGCGCCACTTACGAACGTGTCTCGAAGATGCGCAGCGGCCTGGCGCTGGCCGAAGCCCGTGACTATATGTGTACCGGCTGCCGCATGAAGATTCGCCCGCAGGTTTACAACGACATCCGGCGCGGCGAAACCATCTTCAACTGCGAAAACTGCGGGCGCATTCTTTATTACGCCGAACCGCAGATCACGCACGTCCTGCCCTGATGCCGGAGGCAAAGATCAGTGCTTTGAACTCCGGGCGGCCCGCTGTCGCAACGCTTCAAACAACACCACCCCGGCGGCCACGCTGACATTGAGCGAATTGAGCCGCCCGCGCATCGGGATTGAAATCACCGCGTCGCATTTTTCGCGCACCAGCCGTCTCAACCCTTTGCCTTCGCTGCCCATGACCACAGCCACCGGCTGATTGAAATCGAAACTGCTGTAGCCCGTTGCGCCATCGCCTTCGACCCCGACCACCATTATGCCGCGCTCCTGTAGTTCGCCAATCAGCGGCACCAGATTGGTCACGCGCGCCACACGCACATATTCGACCGCACCGGCGGAAGTCCTGGCGACCGTTTCGGTCAACCCGGCAGCGCGATGCTCAGGAATGAACACGCCATCAACTCCGGCACCTTCACAACTGCGAATAATCGCGCCCAGGTTGTGCGGGTCTTCAATGCCGTCAAGCAGCACGAGCAGCGGCAGCGCACTGAGCGAAGCCAGCAGCGCATCGGCGCTGGCATACGCCTGGCTCTGCCCGCCTGCTTCGCCGGCGATCAGCGCGACCACGCCCTGATGATTGGCGCGATGCGTCATTTCATCAAGCAGTCGCCGTTCGCGCCGCTCAACCGAAACTCCGGTGCGGCGCGCCAGGTCGTGCAGTTCAGCGAACCGCGCGGGCTGCGCGCCTTCAGCCACCAGAATTTTCTGCACTCGTCGGCGTCCGGCGCGCAGCATTTCGAGCACGGGCGACAGGCCATAAATGAATTGATGAGCTTTCATGTGTCTGCGGCAATGGTTCTTGCGGAAGACGGATTATACCCGCTCAGTGGCAAGCATCAACCGGCCAGGCTAAGATGCCGTTGTTATGTCACAACCGTTACCACGCCTGCGCCAGATTCTTGATGTCTTTCCTTCGCCGGTCGAAGATCAGCCGGGCCTGCTGCTGCGCGACCCGTTTCGTTACAGCGAGGACATTCTGATTATCCCGCCGATCTTTGTCAGCGCCCTGCAAATGCTCGATGGCCGCTCAACCGACAGCGACCTGCAACAGCATTTGTCCGAACTGATCGGCAGACCGTTCCCGATTCACCCGATTCACGAACTCATCGAAGCCCTGCAGCAGAGCGGCTTTCTCGAAAGCGAGGAGTTTGAGCTGATGCGCGCAGACAAACACGCGGCCTTTGCCGCTGCGCCGTTCCGCGATCCGGCGCACGCCGGTTCGGCCTATCCCGATCAGGAATCAATGCTGCGTCAGCAGCTTGATGAACGGCTCTGGACCATTGTGCCGCCGCGCACCGAACCCGTCATCGGCATTGCCGCGCCGCACGTCAGCCCGGAGGGCGGCTGGGATTGTTATGCCGCCGCTTACAATCGCCTGCGCGGCATCAGCGCACAGTTGCGCGACAAAACCATCGTGATTCTCGGCACGTCGCATTACGGCGAGCCGGAGAAATTCGGCCTCACGCGCAAACCATTCCGCACGCCTTACGGGGTCGTGCAGACCGACACGGAACTGGTTGACTGGCTGACGGCGCGCGCGCCTGATGCCGTCACGACTGAGGATTTCTGCCACACGGTCGAGCATTCGATTGAATTTCAGGTCGTCTTTCTGCAACACCTGCTCGGCCATGATTTCAAAATTCTGCCGGTGTTGTGCGGCGCGTTCTTCAAGAGCTTCGTCAGGGGCAAACTGCCCGAAAGCGACGACCGGCTCAGGCGCTTTTTTGACACGCTGGGTGAAATGGCCGAACTGCACCGTGACCGGCTGTTCTGGGTACTCGGCGTTGATCTGGCGCATATCGGGCGACGTTACGGCGATCCCATCGAAGCTGCCGCGCAGAGCGGTTACATGCTCGAAGTGCGCGCCGCCGATGAACAGCGCCTCAGCCACGTCTGCCGCAACGAAAGCGCAGCCTTCATGGACCTGGTGCTGCCTGACCGCGATCCGCTGAAATGGTGCGGCCTGACGCCGATCTACACCTTTATGCAGGCCGTGCGCGGCGCGCAGGGCACGGTGCTGAAATACGATCAGTGGAACATTGACAACGAATCAGTCGTCACCTTTGCCGCGCTGGAATTTGCTTCGGGCAGAAGTTGAAAGTCCGGACAGGCTCTCGACAGAGCGTAATTACCTGGACAGAAAAGGAAGGAGCCGATGGCCACACTTGAACAGGTCCTGAAAGATGCGCAATCCCTCCCGCCTGCTGAGCGGCGGCTGCTCAGTGAACTGCTGGAAGCTCCGAAAAGTCTTGAGGAGCTTGCCGCTGAACAGGGGATCAGGCCGTTTGACTTTGCCGCGACACGGCGTGAAGCCTCCTTCTGGCCGGAAGAAGAGAGCGTGGATGATTTTATTGCGACGGTGCGGCGGTGGCGCAATGAGGACGGGGAAAGCGAGGCTGATGATGCAAGCCGTGATCGTTGACACTGACGTGGTGTCTTTCATTTTCAAGAGTGACACGCGCGCCGATCTGTATGAGCCGCATCTGGTCGGCACGCTGGCTTCGGTCAGCTTTATGACTGTCGCGGAACTTGAACAGTGGGCCATTCGTCACAACTGGGGAGTGCGACGGCAGGCCCAGATGCTGCATCTGCTCAAAAATCGTTTTGCGGTAATTGATTCCAGCAGGCCACTGTGCCGGAAGTGGGCTGAAGTGCGCGAACAGGTCAGGCAGATGGGACAGGTCATCCAGCCTTCAGACGCCTGGGTTGCGGCGACTGCCCTGCTCTATGGCGTGCCCTGATGACGCACAACTCGGCAGATTTCGCAGGCATTCAAGGCCTTGTATTGATTACCGCAACAAAATCGGATCAGTAAATCGCTTGTGACCGAAGAGACCAGGCACAGACATTTCTCAATGATCCGCA
>CAYWDW010000637.1:0-3801 GCA_964457105.1 uncultured Heliobacteriaceae bacterium | reverse complement strand
CAGGAGGTGCTGAGCCTGGTTGACATCTTTCGCGCCAAGGTGGTGGACGTGTCTGACGATGCCTTTATCATCGAACTGACCGGCAATGCCGAAAAGATTGACGCTTTTCTTGATCTGCTCAAACCCATCGGCATTCAGGATATGGCGCGCACCGGCACGATTGCCATGAATCGCGTTGCGGCGGTCAAGGCGCGACAGTCACGCTACGACGAGGAAGAAACATTTTCTGAACTGACGCTGAACGAGAAGGTCTGAGCAGCGCGGTCAGCTTCACATCATTTTCACCGGAGACTATGTCAATGAATATCTATTACGACGATGACGCCGATCCGAAATATCTGCAGGGCAAACGCATTGCCATTATCGGTTACGGCTCGCAGGGCTTTGGCCACTCGAACAACCTCAAGGACAGCGGCTGTGAGGTGCTTGTCGGTCTGCGGCCTGACAGCCCGTCGGTGGCCAAGGCGCAGTCAGTGGGCCTTGAAGTGCTGCCGGTTGCTGACGCTGCCGAACGCGCCGACATCATTATGCTGCTGACGCCGGATGAACTGACGCCGGGCATTTACAAACGCGAGATTGAACCGCACCTGAAAGCGGGCAAATACCTGGCCGTCGCGCACGGCTTTTCGATTCACTTCAAGAAGATCGTGCCGCCAGCCGACGTCAACGTATTTATGGTTGCGCCGAAAGGCCCTGGTCATCTTGTGCGGCGCGAATATGAGCGCGGCGCGGGCGTGCCGTGTCTGATTGCCGTCGCGCAGGATCCGAGCGGCGATACCCGGCAGGTCGCGCTTGCCTATGCCCGCGCCATCGGCGGTGCGCGCGCCGGCGTGATTGAAACGACTTTCAGGGAAGAGACTGAAACCGATTTGTTCGGTGAGCAGTCGGTGCTGTGCGGCGGTCTGACGGCGCTGATTCAGGCCGGGTATGAAACGCTGACCGAAGCCGGATACGCGCCGGAGATGGCTTACTTCGAGTGCCTGCATGAAATGAAACTGATCGTTGATCTGCTTTATGAAGGCGGCATCTCGAACATGCGTTATTCGATCTCGAACACCGCTGAATACGGCGACCTGACGCGCGGCAAGCGGGTCATCGGCCCTGAAGTCAAACAGCGGATGAAAGAAATTCTCGCCGAAATTCAGTCGGGACAGTTCGCTGATGAATGGATGGCCGAAGCTGAATCGGGCAAGCCGAACTTCAGCCGCCTGGTTGACGAAGGCAAAAAACATCAGATCGAAGAGGTCGGCACAAAATTGCGCGGCCTGATGCCCTGGCTCGCGGCCAACAAGATTGTGGACAAGGCAAAGAACTGATCCCGCCTTTTTGAGGTTTTCTCCTGATTCCTGACTCCTGATTCCTGACTCCTGTTTTTGAAAAAGCAGGCGTCAGACGTCAGGATTCAGGATTCAGTGGCATCAACGTTCAGGTAGAAATGAACTCGTCGCAGGCAGCACACAATCAGTCCATCGTGGATCAGTTCACGCAACAGGCTGTTCCTTTCTCGCGCATGGCGGCGCAGTCCGAGCAGCTTCTGCTTGAGATGTCAGGCGTGACGAATGCAGACACGGTGCTGGATGTCGCCTGCGGCCCCGGCATTGTCGCCTGCGCTTTTGCCACGCGGGTCAAACACGTGACCGGCATTGATCTGACCCCGGCCATGATTGAGCAGGCACAGCAGCGACAGCGCAAACTCAGACTTGAGAATGTGACCTGGCAGACCGGGGACGTGCTGCCGCTGCCGTTTTCTGACGCCGCTTTTTCGTTTGTCATCACGCGGTATTCGTTTCATCACTTTCTCGATCCTGAAGCTGTGTTCAGAGAAATGATGCGCGTTTGTCAGCCGGGCGGAACCGTGATGGTGGTTGACGCAACACCGCTGCCTGACAAGGCTGAAGCCTACAATCACGTTGAGAAACTGAAAGATCCGTCGCACGTGCGCGCGCTGACCGAAGCTGAACTGCTCAGGATGGCCGCCGCCGTCGGACTGCGACAACTCAGAACTCAGCGTTATGCGTTTGAACTGGCACTGGAAGATTCAATGCAGTCCTTCTTCCCGAATCCTGGCGACGATGAACGGATCAGGCAGATTTATCGTGAGGACCTTGAACGCGATGCGCTGGGCATGAACGTTCATCTCAGAGACGGGCAGATTCACTTCGCTTATCCGGTGCTTGTGCTGGCTGGTCGGAAGGCCGCCTGAACATTCACTGTGTCCCGCATGCAGGATTATTCAGCAGGCAATATGGAAAACACCTGGGTAGAGATTTACGACACGACCTTGCGCGACGGCGCGCAGGGCGAAGGGCTGGCCTATTCGGTCGAGGACAAGCTCAAGATCGCGCACGCGCTTGATGAACTCGGCGTGGCCTACATCGAAGGCGGCTGGCCCGGCGCGAATCCGAAGGACGTCGAATTTTTTGAGCGCGCCAAAGCGGTGCAGCTCGATCAGGCTGTCTTCGCCGCGTTCGGCAGCACGCGCCGCGCCGGGGGCTTTGCCGCCGATGATACGGTCGTGCAGGGACTGCTCGCCGCGCAGACGCCGGTCGTGACGATCTTTGGCAAGTCGTGGGACTTTCACGTTGATGTTGCGCTCAAGACCACGCTCGAAGAAAACCTGCGGATGATTGCCGACACGGTCAGTCATCTGAAGGCCTGCGGGCGGCGCGTCTTTTATGACGCCGAGCATTTCTTTGATGGCTTTCGCGCCAGCGCTGAATACGCGCTCGACACGCTGAACGCCGCATACAAAGCGGGCGCGGAAACGATCATCCTGTGCGATACGAACGGCGGCGCACTGCCTGAACGCATTGCCGAAGTTGTCGGGATCGTGCGCGCGAAATTTCCTGACGCGCGCATCGGCATTCACGCGCACAACGATGGTGAACTGGCCGTCGCCAATTCGCTCGCCGCCGTTGAAGCCGGAGCGCGGCAGGTGCAGGGAACTGTCAACGGCATCGGTGAACGCTGCGGCAATGCGAATCTCTGTTCGATCATTCCCAACATCGAACTGAAGATGAATCGCCGCTGTCTGCCTGATGGCAGGCTGCCAATGCTGACGCACACCAGCCGCTACATCAGCGAAGTCGCCAACCTGGTGCCGAATGACCGCGCGCCGTTTGTGGGCCGCAGCGCGTTTGCGCACAAGGGCGGCATTCACGTGTCGGCGGTGATGAAAGCCAAAGAGACTTATGAACACATCAACCCGGAACTGGTCGGCAATGAAACCCGCGTGCTGGTGAGCGATCAGTCCGGCGTCAGCAACATCAATTTCAAGGCGCAGGATTTTGGCGAAGACTTTGCGCGCAATCCCGAAGCGGCGCGGCTGCTGCTGGCCGAACTCAAGCAGCTTGAGCACGAGGGCTATTCATTCGAGGACGCCGATGCGTCGTTTCACCTGCGCGCGCTCAGCGCCCTGGGCAAACGGAAACACTTTTTTGAGACGATTGAATATCGCTTGTGGATCAGCTCCTTTGGCGAACCTGAAGCCGTCGTCCGGGTCAAAGTTGGTGACGAAGAGCTGCACACCGCGAGCCTCGGTGACGGGCCTGTCCACGCGCTCGACCAGGCGTTGCGCAAGGCGCTGCGCAGTCATTACCCGCAGATTGACCGCTTTCACCTGATTGATTTCAAGGTACGCCTGCTCGACGGCGAACACGCCACCGCCGCCAAGACCCGCGTCCACATCGAAACGACCAACGGCGAACGTTCGTGGAATACGGTCGGCGTCGCTGAAAACATCATTGCCGCGTCGTGGCAGGCGATCACTGAAAGCATCGAATACGGGTTGCAGGCCGGAGC
>CAYWDW010000636.1:0-3803 GCA_964457105.1 uncultured Heliobacteriaceae bacterium | reverse complement strand
TTCGAGGGTGAGACCGCCGCGGGCGGCGCGTTCATAACTTTCAGGTGAGAGGATGGAAGTTGCCTGAAGCAACTCGTGCTGTAGCAAGGGGCCGCAGGTATGTGAACCGACATACAGATCCTGATCAGGGACTGGTGTCACAAGACGAGCAGGCCGGGCAATCGTAAGCGGGGCTGGCATATTGGCCTCCTCTGGAATGAAGAAGCAGGGCCGTCAGCGGGATTACGAACTCACCGCTTCATCCACTTCAGAAACTGGTTGTTTTGTGTTCCGACAAGAGGGAGTGATGAATCCTGGTGACAGGATTCCGGTTCCGGTCGCTGGCCTGGCAGATGACCGCGATCTGCACAGCCGCCTCACTGAGTACCGATCAACAGGTGGGCCGGAACCACTTAGTGGAACTCAAGGGTGAGGCAGAAAGAACAGCCAGTGAAGTCGCCGGATGGGCAGAACAGAAAGGCTTCCTGTTCGCGCCGACGACCAATCAGCCAAGACCGCTTGCTGAACTGAACTTTTGACCGGACCGCGCAAAACTTACCGCAGCACTCAGAGCCTGTCAATCAGATTGCCCTGAAAAGCCCGGAAAATCCGTAAAAGTCAGCCGCCTGAAAACGACCGGGGCGGCCTTGTCAGTAAATCCACAGCCCGGACTGACCTGCAATGACAGGTCAGTCCGGGCTGTGGTGTGGCTCAACGCTGCTGCCTGGTGCTTATCCCGGCGCTTATCCCGGCGCTTATCTTGGATAAACCGCAAAGACCTTGTTCAGAGTTGCCGTGGTCTTGCTGGGGTTCATCAGCGTCACGCTGCGCCGCGTCGAGAGGCCGGAGCCGGTCGGCGCGTTCGATTCGATGACCACTCTCGCCACAATCTGCGTGCTGGTGAGCGCGGTCACGGTAGCAGTGATGCCCTCGCCGCTGAAAGTCACTTTGGCCCCAGGCTGGAAGCCGGTGCCGGTCAGCACGACATCGAGCGTCTGCCCCTGGCGTCCCGAAATCGGATCCATGCTGGTCAGCGTGACCGGATCGTTCGAGGACACGAAGGGCCTGACAGTGATGGTCTGCGTCGCCGTGCTGGTGCCGCCTTTGCCGTCGCTGACGGTCAGCGTGACGACGTGGGTTCCGACGCTCAGCGGCACAGTGATTCTGGCTCCTGAGCCGAGGATCGCCGCGCCTTCAGTCCACTGGAAGCTGAGCGGGTCGCCATCCGGGTCGCTTGATTGCGCGCCGTCAAGCGGCACCGGCGCTCCGGCGGTTGAGGTGGCGTCGTAACCGGCAGTCGCGCCGCCGGTGATGACCGCCACCGGCGGACGATTGGTGCCGCCACCGGGGTTGGTGACTATGATTGAAAAGGCGTTGCTTTGCGCCGCGCCGCCTTTGCCGTCGCTGGCCTGCACGACGATATTGTTGAAAACGCCGACATCATTGGCGCCGGGCGCGAGGTGCAGCGTCGCAGTGCGCTGCGCCGGGCTGGCATTGATCAGCGTCACAAAGGCCGGAGCGCCGCTCAGCGTGAAAGTCACCGGGTCATTGTCCTGATCGGTGGCTGACACCGGCAGGTCAATGATCTGGTTATTATTCATCGCCTGGCTGGCAACGTTGCCGACCACCGGCGCGTTGTTCGGCGGCGGCAGGCTGGTTCCGGCGAGCCTGCGCACGCGCTGGCTGCCAAGATCACCGACAAAAACGGTGTTGCCGGTGCTGTCAATCGCGAGGGTTGTCGGCTGGCTGAGCAGCGCGTCCGTGGCCGGGCCGCCATCGCCTGAGAAGCCGGACTGACCGGCACCCGCGATGGTTTTGATTTTGCCGGTTGATTTCGACACGCGGCGCACGCGCATGTTGATGGCATCGGCCACATAAATGTTGCCGCCGCAATCAACGGCCACGCTCGAAGGCAGGTTGAGCTGCGCGCTTGTGGCCGGGCCGTCATCACCTGAGAAACCAGGCGCGCCGGTGCCGACCACAGTGGTGATGAGCTGCGTCACGGCGTCCACGCGGCGAATGCGGTGATTGAACGAATCGGCAATAAACAGATTGCCCTGCGCGTCAATGGCCAGATCAACCGGCAGGTTGAAATTGGCGTTGACTGCCGCGCTGCCATCGCCGCCGAATCCGGCAATGCCGTTTCCGGCGATGGTGGTGATGACATGCGTCACGGCGTCCACGCGGCGAATGCGGTGATTGCCGCTGTCGGCGATGTAAAGGTTGTCATGCTGGTCCACGACCAGGCCGCGCGGCTGCCGCAGCTTTGCGCTGGAGGCGAGGCCGCCGTCACCGGTGTTGCCAGGATCGCCCTGCGTGTTACCGGCGAAGTGCGTGATGACTCCGTTCGGGGCGACCACCCGGATGCGATGGTTGCCGGAGTCAGCAATGTAAACGTTGCCCTGGCTGTCAACGGTCACGCCCGACGGGGCGCTGAAGTTGGCCGACATCGCCTGCCTGCCGTCACCGCTGTTGCCACTGGCTGAAGTGCCGGCCAGCGTGGTAATGATGCCGCTCGGATCAACCCGGCGCACGACCCGGCTGCTGCTGTCGGCAATGTAAAGCACGCCGTTCTTGTCGCGGGCGAGCGCGCTGACCACTCTGACACTGGCCGCAGTGGCCGGGCCGCCGTCACCGCTGTAACCATACATTCCGTTCCCGGCGTAAGTTGAAATTGCGTAACTCTGATCGCCGGTGTTGCAGCCGCCACCGCCGCCCTGCGGAGTTACTGTCACAGTGAATGACGCCGTGGCCGTGTTGCCAGCGGCATCTTTGGCCGTGAAGTTGACTGTCGTCGTGCCCACCGGGAAGGTGGCGCCTGAAGCAGGATCAGCCGTCACCGTCGCCAGGCCGCTGACCAGATCATTCGCCGTCGGCAGCGTGTAAGTCACGGCGGCTCCGGCGGCTGAAGTGGCCGCTACCGTCACACTGGCCGGAACGTTACTGATGGCGGGCGGCGTGGTGTCCCTGACCAGCACCGGTTGCGCCGGAGTCATGAAAGAACCGCCCTTGCCGTCGCTGACGGTGAGCGTCACGCTGTGCGAACCGAGGCCGAGCGTCACGCTGGCATTGGCGGTGGTGGCAATCACCGTCACGCCGTCTTTCCAGGTAAAGCTCAGCGGATCGTTGTCAGCATCGCTGCCGCTGCCGGTCAGCCCGACCGTGACCCCGGCAGGCCCGGTCGCTTCGATGATCGCGGGCAGTGCGCCTGCCGTTGCCGTGGGCGGATTGTTGCCCGGCGGCGGATCGTTGACCGTGATGCTGAAAGCGGCGCTCGTGGCCGTGCCGCCCTTGCCGTCATCAGCCTTCACCTGAATGCCGTTGAAGCTGCCGGCCTGTGTCGGCGCGAGGTGCAGCGTCGCGGTGCGCTGCGCCGGGTTGGCATTCGTGATGGTCGCAAAGGCCGGAGCGCCGATCAGCGTGAACGTCACGCTGTCGTTGTCTTCGTCCGTCGCGGTCAGGGCGAGGTCCAGCGTCTGATTTTTGGCCAGCGTCTGATTGCCGATGACTGAAGTGATGACCGGAGGCTTGTTCGGCGCGCCGACCATCAGTTTACGGACCCGCAGATTGCCTGCATCAGCCGCAAAGACCGTGTTGCCGCTGTTGTCGGCAAGTACGGCTGACAGCGCGCTCACCTGCGCCTGTGCCGCCGGGCCGCCATCGCCGCTGAAGCCGGCAATGCCGGTTCCGGCGACGGTTCTGATGCGGCCCGTCGCCTTTGAAATCCGGCGCAGGCGGTTGTTGTTGGTGTCGGCCACAAAGACATTGCTGAGGCTGTCAACGCTGACTCCGGTCGGGTTGTTGACCTGCGCGAGACTGGCCGC
>CAYWDW010000635.1:0-3818 GCA_964457105.1 uncultured Heliobacteriaceae bacterium | reverse complement strand
TTCGTGTCACCGGCGCTCGGCACTTTCACGCTGACGATTGACGACGTCGCGCGCGTGGGCGTGCCCTGCACCACCACGCGCCTCACCGGCACGCTGACCTACACTTCAGGCCCGGAAATTCCCGAACCGGCCACGCTGCTGCTGCTCGGCTCCGGCCTGGTCGGAGTGGCCAGCGCCATCAGACGACTGAAAAAGTAAGACCACAGGCCAAACGGACGCGGGCAGGTCATTCATCTGCCTGCGTTCCGACAGCCCTCAAAGTCTGACGAACTGCCCCAGCAGCAGCGCCAGCAGAAAGCCTGTCACGCCGACCAGCAAGGCTCCGGCAAGGCCCACGATAAAGGGTTTCAGCCCGACGCCTTTGAAAACCGCAAAGCTGGTGCCCAGCCCGACGGCAGCCATCGCCGTGCCGAGCAGGTAACGCGCGCCCCAGGTTTCGCCCACTGTCGTCGTCAGCGATTTCCACGCTGCGCGGTCCCACAATCCGAAGGCTGCGCCGTGCGACAATGTGGCATCACCGATGGACCGCAACACGGCCAGGGCGACAAAACCCACGATAAACAGCGGCAGCAGTTGTTTGTAATCAATGCGCGTGCGCGCTGATGGATCATCCGCCTTGTGCTGTCGGCTCAGATGCCGCCACGCCAGACCGGGCACCACGACCGCCAGAAACAGATTGCGCGTCAGTTTCGTGACCGTCGCCGCCTGCAATACCTTGTCGTCGTGAAAGACCTCTTTGTACGACATCGCCGCGCCGACCACCTGCGACGTGTCGTGAATTGCCACGCCCATAAACATGCCGATCTGTTCAGACGTGTGCAGCAGCAGCGGCGCAAGGTATGGATAAAACAGCATGCCCATCAGCCCGAAGATCGTGATGTTGGCGACAGCATAGGCGACTTCTTCATCGTCGGCTTTGATGGCGGGCGCAGTTGACACAATCGCGGTCACGCCGCAGATGCCCGTGCCGGCGGCAATCAGCACGCCCAGGCGATCAGGCAGTTTCAGCGCGCGATTGAACCACGTAATGAACAGCAGTCCTGACGCGATGGCGATCATCACGACCGGCAGCCCCCACGCGCCGAGTTTCAGCACATCCAGCACGCTCAGTTTGATCCCGACCAGAATGATGCCCAGGCGCAGCAGCTTTTTGACGCAGAACTGAATGCCCGGTTGAAATGTCGCCGGAAGGCCAGTCAGATTCCGCAACAGAATGCCAACGATGATGGCCAGCGTCACGCCGGAAACAGGGCTGGCCTTGCCCGTCGGATCAATGCCGCGCAATCGCAGCAGCCAGTGACCTGATAAATCAGCCAGCGGCAGCGCCGCCAGCATCACGATCACGGCCAGCAGCACCCCCGGCAGGAGTTTGAAGATTTCGGCAGCGGTGTTAACGCCAAACAATCCGCGCAGGAGAGGATTCGGTTGCACAGTGGCGCTCAATGATGGCAGTTCCCTTCGTCAGCCCTGAAGACCGGCTGTGGATCGTCGTTTTGAAATAATGGTTTCAGCCTGCCGGTCGGCTTATTGCTGACAGGCAGTGGCCGCCGCGCCTTCAGTTTCATAACCGGCGCTGATCCACGCGGCAGTGCCGCCCGTGACGTTGAGCAGATCGCGGAAGCCGTGTTGCGCCAGCAGGCCAGTCGCCGCGCTTGAACGATAGCCACCCGCGCAAATTACGGCAGTCTGGCGCTGCGGATCAAATTGCGCCAGGGATTTTTCCAGTTGCGCCAGTTGCGCATTGAGCGCGCCCGGCACGTGACCATTCACGTATTCACCCGGACGGCGCACGTCAATCAGTTGCAGGTCGCGCCCTTCATCCAGCCTGCGCTTCAATTCATCAACCGTTATCTGCCCGACCGTCGCCATCGGCAAGCCGGCTTCGGCCCAGGCCTGCATGCCGCCGCTCAGATACCCCTGCTCGCTTTCAATGCCGACGCGCGCCAGCCGCGTCACAGCCTCTTCGACCTGAGCCAGGCTTTCGGCCACAACCACGATGGGCGTGCCCATCGGAATCAGCGTTCCGGCCCACGAAGCGAACTGCCCGCCGAGGCCGATGTTCAGCGCCCCTGGCACGTGGCCTGCGCCAAACCGTTCGGGCGTGCGCACGTCCAGCACAAGCGCGCCCTGCTGTCGTAAACGACTGACTTCCGGCGGCGCGAGTTCAGCGGGTTGCGGAAGCTTTTCAAGCGCGGGCGCGCCGGTGCGATTGATTTCAGCATCCTTCGGAAAATACTGCGGCGCTTCGGGCAGATCAGTCGTCATCATCTGAATGAATTCATCGCGGCTCATCGGCTGCAGCGCATAGTTGAATCGCCGCTGCTCGCCGATGGTTGATGACGTTTCCTTCGACAGATTCTTTCCGCACAGACTGCCCGCGCCGTGCGCCGGATAAACTTCAACGGCGTCATCGAGCGCAAGTAATTTTTCGTGCAGACTGTCATACAGCATTCCGGCCATCTGTTCAGGCGTGTAACCCTTCGAGCCGACCAGATCAGGCCGCCCGACATCGCCAATGAACAGCGTGTCGCCGGTCAGCACTTTCTGCGGCTGAGCCGAAACGGCAGTGTCAATGACCAGGATCGAAATGCTTTCGGGCGTGTGGCCCGGAGTTTCGAGCAGGCGCAGCGTGACTTTGCCAATGCTGAACTGATCGCCATCCTTTGCCGCAATGTGCGGGAACGTCGCGTCGGCACGCTGCCCGAAGACAATCTGTGCGCCGGTGCGCTCAGCCAGTTCACGATGACCGCTGACGAAATCGGCGTGCAGGTGCGTTTCGATGACATATCTGATCTTCAGCCCCTGCGCCGCGGCTTCACTGAGGTACTGATCCACATCGCGCTGCGGATCAACGACTGCGGCTTCGCCGTCCGAACCGATCAGATATGAAGCGTGAGCGAGACAACCCAGATAGAATTGTTTGAAGTACATGATTTTCCTCCTGCCACAAAACTGCCCTGAGCCTATCTTCGCGCTGCGCGTGGCAAACATCAATCTTTCCGCATCGCTTTCAGCGCCGTCGCCGCACGGCAGCGCGCGGCGGGCGGGTCAGCAGGTGCGCCTGCGTTGCCACGCGCCGTTGCAGACTCGTACAGACCAGATCGCACAATTGAAAGATCGTCGCATCCGCAATCGCGTAATAGACCGTGTTGCCTTCCTGTCGTCGCCTGAGAAGTCCGGCGGCCTGCAGCGTCCTGAGATGTTTGCTCACGTTGGGCTGCGTTGATTCAACCGCCGCCGTCAGTTCGTTGACGCTCAGTTCGCCGCCTTCGAGCGCGTGCAGCAGCCGCAGCCGCAGCGGGTCGGCCATCACTCTGAATCGCGCCGCCACCAGTTCCAGCGCTTCGGCGCTGAGCGCCCCCGATTTTCTTTCAGCCATCGCTTTGCTCCTGTCGTTGCATTTGACAATATGCCAATGTGGTTATATAGTCACGCCGTCAGTTTAGCCCGGAACGCTGGTTGAAGGCAAGGTCCGGGCGCGGGAGATGGGAATCTTCCGCAGCGCAGATCAATGCCGGTGGGGATGATTACGCAGCCGGGCGCGTTTTTCACGACAGCTCAGATGGCTCCGCGCTGCGGCACGGCAAGTGCCAGAGGGAAGATTGAGAAAAGAAAGGGAGGAATTTTTATGAACGCAGTTTCAAATCAGAAAAACGAAATCAGCTATGGTTACAGCCGCGTCCTTGACGCGCCTTACAGCGAAGTCGTCAGCCGCGCATCGAATGATTGTTCGATGCCGACGATCTGAGCATCGTCGAAATTCGCGCGGATCAATACCGGATTGGTTGAAGCCGGAACGAAGACGACGCCGTTTGAAA
>CAYWDW010000634.1:0-3826 GCA_964457105.1 uncultured Heliobacteriaceae bacterium | reverse complement strand
AGGGCGACCTGATGGCGCGCGGGCGCGGCGCGATTGCCGTGATGGATCCGAACAACGGCGAGATGCTGGCGCTCGTGAGCCGCCCGGCCTTCGATCCCAACGTCTTCTCGGAGCGCGCCAAATCGCCGGAGAGCAGGGCGGAAATCCGCGATCTTTACGAAGACGAAAACAAGCCGCTTTTCAATCGCGTGATCCAGGGCGCTTATCCGACCGGCTCGACCTGGAAGATCTTCATGGCGGTCGCCGCGCTCAATGAAGGTGTCATCACCACTGAGGATTCGCGGATTCAGGATGGCGGTTTGCAGATCGGCAATTACTTTATGCGCTCGCTCTCGCATCTCGGCCACCCCGACATTCATCAGGCCATCGTCAGATCGGCGGACGGCTATTTTTACCGGCTCGGCCTGCGGATGGGCATCGAGCGCATCGAGAAGTGGGCGCAGATTTTCCGCGCGGGACAGCGCACCGGCATTGATTTGCCGAATGAGCGCGCGGGCATTCCGCCGAGCCGCCAGTGGAAAGCGAAGCTCAACCCGCGCGACCCGCAATGGCGCGATTACGACACCGCCGCCGCCTCCATCGGGCAGGGGATTGCCATCACGCCGCTGCAACTATTGCGCATGGTCGCGGGCATCGGCATGGGCGGGCAGATGATGACGCCGCACCTGTTGCTCAAAGGATCAGCCGGCGTTGATCGTGAAGGCAAGTGGCATGACGAAACGCGCTACGTGGACGACAGGAAGTTCACCGTGCCGATGAGCCAGGAGACCCGCGAGACGGTCACGCAGGCAATGTGGGGCGTGGTCAATGAAAACGGCACGGGCGGTCGGGCGCAGGTGGAAGGCTTCGATGTCGCAGGCAAGACCGGCACGGCGCAGGTGGCTTCGAGCCACAGGGTCGGAGAGAAATACAAGGATCACGCCTGGTTCGTCAGCTTCGCGCCGCGCGCCAGACCCGAAATCGCTTCGGTCGTGCTGACCGAGAACGCAGGCTTCGGCGGCGTGCATTCAGCGCCGAAGGCCAAAGCGATTTACGAGGTTTACTATCACCGGACGCGCGGCCTGCCGATGGGTTAAGCGCCGTTGGCCTGACAGCCGGGTGTGGCGTGCGGCGCGTGCTCGCCGCTTTTCGTTCGGCGAGCGAAGCTTCGGCGCAGTTCGCACAGTCGCAAGCCAAAGCGGTGACTTGTCACTGCACCCCACACGCTGCGGTGTTCCAACTGCACACTCAGGTGAAAACAACTAAAACTTAAGCGGGCGGCGTAGTCTCAGCGCGTCCGACGAACTCGTGCAGATAACTGCTGACCACCCGCGACGAAGTTTCCGGCGAGATCAACCCGATGTAATTATCCGGTCTCAGCAGCACGCTGAAAGATTTGTCTGTGCCGAAGACAGCGCCAATTTGCGGATTGAGCGCGACGGCAGTGAAGTCAACCAAGTCGGCGTCCCGGCTTTCAGGTTCGGTCTTCGCTGCCTGGCAATCGTTTCGCACGTCCGCGCAGACGAGCCAGTGAAATTTCGGTTGATGCAATTTGCCATAAATGCTCTCGCCATCAACCAGAAAATACGGCATCCGGTCTCCGGCTTTGACGATGAAATGTTCATCGCCCGCATGCCGGCTGAGTGAACTGTGCCGGTAATTGATGCCGATTTGCGAGACGAGCGGGAAGATGAAGTTTTTGACCGGTTCGAGACTGAAAATATATTTCGCCACGTAGGGAAAGACATGCGTGCGCAGAAAGGCCACCAGCCATTCCGAACTGCCGACGAACTGAAACATCCGGTCGGTCGTGTGCAACAGATTCTTCGCGTTCTCCAGGCGCTCTTCGTGATAAGTGGCCAGCAGCTTTTCGTCCGCCCTGCCTTGCAACACCAGCGCCATTTTCCAGGCCAGGTTGTAAGCATCCTGAATCCCGGTGTTCATGCCCTGCGCTCCGGCGGGCGAGTGAATGTGCGCCGCGTCGCCCGCGAGAAAACACCTGCCGACGGAGAATTGGCTGACGTGGCGCGTGTGAACTTTGTAGGTCGAGAACCATTCGACATCGTGAATGTCGAGGTCGAGTTTGACGACTTGCCTGATGCTCGCTTCGATCTCTTCATACAAAACGTCGCCTTCGTCTTTGGCGAAGGCTTCGGGAAAAACGCCGACGATGCGGTACCGCCGGTCGCCTTTGAGCGGGAAGAACACCACAAAGGTTTCCTGCGCGAGGCACACGGCGCCCGCGTCGTGGCTCAGCTTCCAATCTACCTGCGCGTCGGCGACGAAGAACATCCGCTCAAACGTGCTGCCCGAAAATTCAAGTCCGAGCGCGTTGCGGACGGGGCTTTTCGCGCCGTCGCAAGCCACCAGATAGCTGGCTTCGATCATTTGCGCTGCGCCGTCGGCAGTCTTCACCTGCGCCGTCACCTGCGTTTCGGTTTGCGTGAAGCTTTCGAGTTCGGTTTGCCAGCGGACTTCTTTGTGGTGACTTTGCAGATATTCGTCAAGCAACTGCTCGTTTTTGCTCTGCTCCAGCATCAGCACAAAAGGATAAGGACTCAGCCCCGCGCCGATGTGGGAGAGCTCAATTTCGCCGCGCACTTCGCCATCGGCGAGCAGGCGCACCCTGCCGGTCACGATGCCCTGCGCGACGGCGGTTTGCGCTAAACCGAGTTGCTCATAAATCTCCAGCGTGCGGGCCTGCACGCCGATGGCTTTGGAATAAGGCGTGAGGCCTTCGCTTTTCTCAACAATGACGAAATCAATGCCGTATCTGACAAACTGACAGGCCAGCGCCAGTCCCGTCGGCCCCGCCCCAATGATCACGACATCCGTTTTGATTGCTGTCTCCATGCTTTCGCACGCGCTTTCACACTTTGGACGCAAAGCTCCACGGCTGCTTATCCAGCGCGCAGTCTGCCTGCACGCCCACCGCCGGACTATCAATCCGGTCAGTCGGAAAGATGGCGACCAGCACCAGGCCCGCGCCGTTGACGGCCAGCCGCAGCGAGCCGATCAATGAATCCCGCGAATCAGCCGTAAGCTGTCAGATGGCGCAGGCAGGCGGCTACTCTTTGCTGACCGTCAGTTCGTTGTTGACCGAAAAGGTCCCCGGCACGCCGCGCACTTTGATGTTGGCAAGGTCGCTGTCGGCCTTGCTGTCCACGAGACCTTTGAGCGTCACGTTGCCGTTTTTGACGATGATGTGGATCGAAGGCACCGCGCCCAGCCCATACCGGAAGAGCGGCGAATTGAAGTTGAAGAGCGTCCGGTAAACAGCGCGTCGAATCCGGTCGTCATTGGGCGACAGCGGCAGCACTTCGATCTGATTTTTCACCTGCGCGACGCCTTCAATATCCCTGACGACGTTTTCGGCGGACGATTTCAAAATCGGCCTCGTCACCTGGCCCTGCAAAATCACGTCACCGTCGCCCTGCACTTCAAATTGCAGCCAGTCGAAGACGTTGTAGTAAGGCAGCATGACCAGTTCGTGCCGCACTTCCCGCGTCAAATAAGCCCGCTCACGATCCTGACTGTGCGAGCGATGGACTTGTTGCGCCAGCAGCGGCACCGCGGCGGCCAGCACCGCCAGCGCAGTCAGCGCGGTCAGGCTCAGTGTCAGCGCCATTGTCGAATGTCGTTTCATTTTGTGTCTCCCTGAGTCAAGTAGTGAAAAAGCAGGAAGCACGATGACCGCAGCACGCGGAAAATAACGGAACCGCACGGAAGCCACACTGAACAGCATCAGAAACTTTCCATTATTTCTGTGTGCTGCGGTCATCGCTCTTTATACGGTTTGCTGATGCGTGCGACCTGCACCCGGAACAGTACAGGGAGCGGTAGCGAC
>CAYWDW010000633.1:0-3828 GCA_964457105.1 uncultured Heliobacteriaceae bacterium | reverse complement strand
CCTGCGACACTGAACTGAAAATTTCACGCTCAGCCCTGGCTGCTGAATCAGTCTTCGCCTGCGGACTGCTTCGGCTGTGCCACCTGGTTTTTCTTTTCACGGCGGGCTTCCTGCCAGACTTTTTTCAATTTTGAAGCCATGACCCCGGTCATTCCGCCGGGGTCAAATGCCTTGATGACCGCCAGCACCAGGCGCAGCCGGATGTGTGGCGGCCAGATGGCAACATATTCAGGGTCGGTGAACGATGGCGCGAATTTGGCCTTGAAGCGATGCAGCGCCTTGAAGTGATAAAACGTGTCGAGATGCTCGTACACCAGTCCAAGCAGGCGGGCGAGATTTTTGAACTGACCTTCCGGTTTGATTCCGGCGAGCGGCGAGGTGCCGAGCGTGGCGAGTTCAGCGCCTTCAGCGGCAAGGTATTTCAGGGCTTCGACGACGAGCAGTTCGCTGACTCCGCGTTCAGTGTCGGGGCGGCGAATCAGGTCTTCGAGATACCAGCCGCGCCGCGCCGGCACAGGGCAGCAGGCCAGCAGGCCTTCCAGTTGCCCGCTCGCTGACCGGGCCAGAAAATAACGCTTGTGTTCACTCAGCCGGAACGGGTCAAGTTCCAGCAGCCAGCCCAGGGCGTCAACTTCGCGAGTGCTGATCCACTGCTGACAGAGCGCTTCGATTTCAGCGCGCGTCTGATCCGCACCGGGCCGGGCCGGATCATAACGCTCAACCGTGATGCCAGCCTTGCGGGCCTGATTGACACCCGCGCGGACTTTCCGCGCTTTGTCACCTGTCGGCTTCCATTCCGGCAAGTTGAAATAACCCGATTCACCAATGCGCAGCAGTCCCATCCCGCAGGACTGCGCGATGTCGGCTGTCTCAGCGCCGATGGGCAGCATCAGACAGTCAAGATTTTCCTGACGACACCAGGCGAGAAAGCGATGCAACACTTCGGCCAGGTTTTCGCGCGCGGTCAGTGGCGCCGCGCCAACCACCACCGCGCGCCCGATGCGATGGTAAACCACCGCCGCTTCGGGGTCCGCTGACCACCAGACCTGAGTGCCGCCGTAAAGCAGCACGAACGACTGATATTCATAACCATAACGCTGCACCATTGCGACCAGGCGCGCATCGGGTTGCCATTGCGAACTGCCGAGCGCCCGGCGGGCATGCTGCACCGTCATCCAGTCACTATCGAGTACCAGCGCATAATGGCCTGCGGCCACAATCGCCGCTGCCGTCTGCGCGGTCGGCTGATCGAGACCGGCCCGGCGCAGCAGATCAACCGTGCCGCCGGCGGCTGCGCCCGCAAGGATTCCCTTCGCGGTCGCGCCGAGCAGATGAATGGCGGCTGTCCGGGCCAGATGTCCGGCAAGATAAAGAATGCCGCCGTGCGGCAGCAGCAGCGCCACCACCGCGCCGAGCGAACTGCCCCACAGAATGGATTTCTTCAGCCTCGATTCAGGCGTGGCGGCTTTGTTCCCGCTGCCGATGATCGAAAGCTGCTGCCGGTCCACGCTGGCCGCAGTGAGTTGCACCACGGCCTGCTGCGCTTCGGCCAGGGTGTCAAAGATTCCGATGATTCTGCCCATAATCGTTACTGCTGACCCGCCGTCAGCCTGAGCCTGCCTGGCCGGGGAATGTTGTGGTTCGGGAAACAGGTGAACCAGCCGCCTGAAATTCTGCTGCTCGTCACTATACCCCGTGTCGGCCCGGTTCCACAGCGCCATTCGGCTGCCTGCCACAGCCCGCGATCAGGCGCGCGGCAGGACAAAAGTAATAATTATTCTTGATTCGATAGTGGCTCGCTGGTATCATTCCGGCGTGGTCAGCAGGAAGACAGAACACAGCACAGGCAGCCGCAAAACAGCGGGAGCGGCCCGGCGGCAGGCGCTGCACGGCAGATTGCGCACGGCACTTGGTGGCGAAGGTCGCCATTTTACGCAGCAGCGCGCCACGGTTTTTGAATACCTGAGCGGGGCTGATCACCATCCGACGGCAGAAGAGGTTTTTCTGGCCGTCAAATCGAAGCTGCCGAAAATCAGCCTGGCGACGGTCTATAAAAATCTGGAAGCGCTGGTCGCCTGCGGCGCGGCGACCAAACTGACTTATGGCGATGCGGCGGCGCGTTATGAAGTGCGCCGTGACCATCATTACCACACGCGGTGTCTGCAATGCGGCAGCCTCGCTGATCTTGAGCCTGCCGATGCGAACTGGCTGCAGCGCATCAGCCCCCCGCCCGGCTTTGAAGTCACCGATTACCGGCTGGAACTGCTTGGTCGCTGCCGCCACTGCCGCAAAAAACAAAAAAACGGTTGACCGATTCTGACGAAAGGGGAGAAGAACACGATGGCAAAGACACAGACACAAACTGACAACGCAGTCATTCAATCATTGCAGCAGCAACTGGCGAATGCTTTTCTGCTGTATGCAAATTACAAGAAATATCACTGGGAAAGTTACGGCCCGCTCTTCCGCGATCTGCATCTGCTCTTTGATGAACACGCGACGGCGGTGCTGGGCACGATTGACGAACTCGGCGAGCGCGTTCGCATCCTCGGCAGTGTGCCGAATGCCGACCCGCGCCAGTTCGGTGAACGCGGCACGGCGAAGATTGCCGAAGGCAAACAGACGATGCGCGAAATGATCGAAGAAGCAGTCGAAAATCATCGCCGCGTCATCGCTGAACATCGTGACGCCATCAACACCGCGACTGAAGCGAACGACCCTGGCACGGCTGACCTGTTCACGCGCAACGTGCAAATTCACGAAAAACAGGAATGGTTTTTACGCGAGGTGCTGGAAGGCGGCGACGGGTTGCTGAAATAAGAACTACAAAAACCTCACAACGCGAAGCCTCGCAGGTTTTCCTGCGAGGCTTTCGTTATGTTACAGCCGGTGGTTGCCTTTATGATTCCTTTACTTCAGGATAAGGCCGCATCAGCCGATGTTCCGATCAATAATCAACTCAGCAGTAGCTCAACCGCACCCATAAAAATATGGCGACTCAACGTTACACGGTTACTCCACATCCCATTGAAACTCTGCTGACCTGGGTCAGGTCAGGTGAGATTGCGATTCCAGAAATTCAGCGCCCCTTTGTGTGGGAAGCAACGAAGGTCAGAAACCTGCTGGATTCCCTGTATCGTGGGTATCCGGTCGGCTATCTCATCGCGTGGCGCAACCCAACAGTCAGGCTGAAGGATGGTTCTCCGGCCAACGGCAAGCGCATTCTGATTGACGGCCAGCAACGCGTCACGGCGCTGATGGCGGCCCTGCTCGGTCAGGAAGTAGTAACGAAGAATTACGAGAAGACGCGCATTCGCATCGCCTTTCATCCTCTGGAAGAGAAGTTTGAAGTGTCAAACCCGGCCATCGCCAGAAATCCATCGTGGATTACTGATCTCGCCGCTGTGTTCGCTCCCGGCGCGAGCCTCTTCAGCCTCGTTAACGATTACTGCGCCAGAAATCCTGAAGCGAATCAGGACGCGATTTTCCAGACGCTGGAGAGGCTGCGCAGAATCACGAACAATCATGTGGGCGTGATCGAACTCGACTCTGACCTGTCCATCGAGACAGTGACGGAAATTTTTATCCGCGTAAATTCAGCAGGCGCTGAACTGAGTCAGGCTGACTTTGCCATGTCGAAGATCGCCAGCAACGAAACATACGGCGGAAACCTGCTGCGCAAGGCGATTGATTACTTCTGCCATCTGGCCGTGGCGCCAGACTTCCATGGCTGTATCAGGGAGAACGACACTGAATTTGCCGCAACGGATTTGTGGGCGCGCATGTCGTGGCTGAAAGACGAGAATGATGACATTTACGATCCATCTT
>CAYWDW010000632.1:0-3845 GCA_964457105.1 uncultured Heliobacteriaceae bacterium | reverse complement strand
CGAGTCCGACCAGTCCCCCGGTGAAGACCGTCAACACTTATGACGCCAAAGGGCGGCTGGAACGCGCGGCGATCTGGCAAAACAACGCAGAGTATTCTTACACCCGCTATGCCTATGCGACCGACCACAACTCGACGCAGATATGGACGACAGTCAACAGCCTGAGCGAGGAAACCTTTGTGCTGAGTCTGCTCGACGGCGCAGGCCGCGAACGAATCACGATCAGCGAACATCCAGGCAGCGCCGGACTGCTGAAATCACAGTATGTGGTCTATGACCTGCTGGGCGAGGTCAGTGAACAGTCACGCCCAACCGAGATTGATGGTTACTGGGCGCCGTCAGGTGACGATGTGCGAGTGTGCAATGGCACAGTTTGTACCGGGGGCTACATTGTGACCCTGCAGACTTACGACTGGAAGAGCCGCCCGCTGGTGACGACGTTCCCGGACGAGGATGCGGATCCGAACAATAATCCGAAAAGACAGATTGAATACACCGGCTGCGGCTGCGCAGGCGGTGACATCATCACCACAACGGATGAAGTCGGGCGCAAACAGAAAACTTATCGAGATGTCTTCGGGCGCACTCTTCAAACTGAAACGCTGAACTGGAATGGGACCACTGTCTACGCGGCCCTCACCAGAAACTACAATGTCCGCGATCAGGTTACCTCCGTCCGGCAGTATCAGGACGATGCCCCGACCGATGGCAATTGCCTGACGGCTACCTGTCGTGAAACTGAAGCGGCAGAATATGACGGATACGGCAGGCTTCAGAAACGCTATGTGCCGCTCTCTCAGGATGCCGGGGTCAATCCGCCGTATGCTGGCAATGCTTCAGCACGCTCGACCAGCTTTCAATACAACGACGATGATACGGTCAGTGTGGTGACCGATCCGCGCGGGGCGACTGCGACGCACAGTTACAACAGTCGCGGTCTGGTCACCGGGATTACTTACGCAGGCGCAGGCACAGGATCATCGGTCAGCTTCGCTTACGATCAGGCTGGCAGGCGGACGCAGATGGTGGATACCTTCGGTAGCAGCAGTCTGGGGCAGGTTGATTACACTTATGATTCGCTGGGTCTGCTCAGGGCTGAGACGCGCGGCTTCGGCGGGCTGACCGGAACTTACCAACTGGAGTATGAATACAATCTGACCGGGCAGGTGAAACAGGTAGAGTATTCAACGCAGCCGCCGACCTGGGCTGATTTCACAATCAACTATCAGTTCGATAAAACGGGGCGCCTGACCGAAGTGACCGGGACACCATTTGCCGACGAATCAAGCTTTGCCAGCAACTTCCAGTACCGCGCGTGGGACGGGATAAAAGCGATGACCTTCGGGCAGGGCGGGACGGTGACGGCCAGTTATAATAATCGGCAGCAACTGACCGAGCATAAAATCACGGGCGTGCCGTTGCCGGGGCAGACAACTCCGACGATGCTCTGGGGGAGCTACCAGTACTACGGCGACGGACTGGTCCGCTACGCCCAGGACCGGCTTGACGGGAATTTCGACCGGGCCTACGCCTATAATCAGGCCGGGCGGATGACGGAGGCCACGACCGGGCCTGAAGCCCGCGATTTTATTAATCAGACCAGCGGCGGGCCGCCCAAAGTCAGCGTCGCCTTGTCGAGAATGCCGAGCAGCAGTTGCCATAATGAATCGCTGGCCTTCTCGATTTCATCGAACAGAATGAAAGTCAGCTTTCGCGTCGGCGTCTGAAACCGATCAATGTTGTCCTGCGACAGCAGCGGCTGCGTTTCACGATGCCCCAGGTAGCCCGGCGGCGAACCGACCAGTTTTGAGATTTCGTGCGAATGCTGAAACTCGGCGCAGTCAATCTTGATCATGGCGTAAGGATCGCCGAACAGAATTTCTGCCGCCGCTTCCACCGAGCGCGTCTTGCCGGAACCGGTCGGCCCCAGAAAAAGCATGGTGCCGATGGGCTTGCCCGGCAGATTCATTTTGGCCAGGTAAAGCTGATAAAGCTGCGAGAGCGCCAGCACGGCGTCATCCTGAGCCACCACGCGCGCAAACAGCGCCTGCTCAAACACCCCGGCTTCATCACACCGCTGCCGGGCATTGAGCGTCACCCAGTCGCCGGCACCATCAGCGCCAGCGGCGGCTTGCATAGTCTTTAGTCTTTGCGATGTTATTTTCATGGTTCCGCCACTCTTTTCCGCTTTCCAGAACATGCGCCCTGCCACAGTGCAAGCCCGGTGCCAGTCTCCCGCCGCAACCCGGAGCGGCTGTGCGGTCAGACAGTTAACTGAGCGGCGTGGCCGTCGTCACCAGCCTTCGGCGACGCGCGCCATTACAACCCGGCGCGCCGCACCGCCGTCGGCGTCGTTCGTGGGCAATTCAATCTGTTTTGATGACAGACAGCCCGGCCTGCTGAACTGACATCGTTCTCACTTCAGACAGGCGTACACCCGGCTGCATTAACGGCGTGCGCCGGGCAGACGATCAGGACGGTCTGAAATCACTGCACGCCGCGATTCACGGGCTTGTTTCAGCCGGACGGCGATGTCAGCGCTGAGGCATTGCATTTGCACTGTGCTTTGGCTGTGGACCTCCAATAGGGATTGGAGAAGACTTCGGTGCGGGCAGGGATGCAGGCATCATCCAGTGGCATGGAATGGGTGAACGTGCCACCCCGTATTGAAGCCGTTGCGGCTGCCGTAATCAGTGTTGTCACGGTCTGACAGCGATGATTATGGCAGCCGTTTTTTATCAGCGCCGCCCGCGCCTGAATCTGACGCAGCGGACGGACCTCCTGACATGAACTTCAAAACCGATGTATGGCCGTTAGTGACCGAGACCTGGCGCGAGTTTCAGCAGGACGAAGCCGGGCAGCGCGGCGCGGCGCTCGCCTATTACGCGATGTTCTCAATCTTTCCGCTGCTGATGCTGCTGCTCGCGGCGTTTGGTTTCGTGCTGCGGTATCGGCACAGCGCCCTTGATGCGCAACAGCAGTTGTTACAGGCCGCCGCGCGGACCTTCTCACCGCAGTTCAGCGCCACGCTGCGCGAGGTCCTGGCCCTGATTCAGGACAAAGCCCACACCGCCACCGGGGCCGGACTGCTGACGCTGTTTGTGGGAGCTTCCGGCGTCTTTCGGCAACTCGACCGCAGCTTCAATCACATCTGGCAGGTGCCTGAGCCGCCGCCGAATTCAGGCTGGTGGTCCCGGCTGCTCAGGTATGCGCGTGAGCGGCTGGTTTCATTTCTGATGGTGCTGATGGTCGGACTGTTGATGGTGTTCTCTTTTGCGCTGACGGCCATCACGCAGGTGCTGCTTGGCACGCTGGAAAGCCTGCCGGTGATTGGCGGCCTTTCGGGCTATCTGCTCGGTCTCGCGGTCACGCTCGCGCTCAACACTCTGAGCTTTGCGCTGCTTTTCAAGTACCTGCCCAATACTGAAATTCTCTGGCGCGATGTCATCGCCGGAGCCGTGGTCACTGCCCTGTTGTGGGAACTGGCGCAGCGCCTGCTGACGATCTATGTGGCGCACAGCAGCTACGTCAGCGCCTACGGCCTGGTCGGCACGATGCTGGTGCTGATGGTCTGGATCTATTTCAGCAGCCAGGTGCTGTTTCTCGGTGCCGAATTCACTGAGGTCTGGTCGCGCCATTACGGCAGCCGCGCAGACCGCCATGAAACCAGCCGCGTCCGGTCACGTCCGCAGCTCGCCCCACAGCGTCCGAGGCCGGCATAAAAGCAGCGCGCGTGAACGAGCGCCTCAGCCGTGCCGGGGCGCTCGTTCACGCGTGCGTACTTTTCAGCGCCTGTTTGACCGGACAGGCAGATGCGATCTGATCTAACTCGAAGTCGTGCGTGA
>CAYWDW010000631.1:0-3854 GCA_964457105.1 uncultured Heliobacteriaceae bacterium | reverse complement strand
GTTCATTCAAGGAGGAATCAACATGCCTGCATTAGCTGGAACTCAAACTCATGAAAATCTGAAACACGCTTTCGCTGGCGAATCACAGGCCAACCGGCGCTACCTCTATTTCGCCCGCCAGGCCGACGTCGAAGGCTATCCCGACATTGCCGGGCTGTTCCGCGACACGGCTGAAGGTGAGACCGGTCACGCGCACGGTCATCTCGATTTTCTCAAGGAAGTCGGCGACCCGGCGACCGGCGAACCCATCGGCAACACGAGCAAAAACCTGAAGGCCGCCGTCGCCGGTGAAACTTATGAATACACTGAAATGTATCCGGGTTTTGCCAGAACCGCGCGCGAGGAAGGATTCGAGGAAGTCGCCGAATGGTTCGAGACGCTCGCCCGCGCCGAAAAATCGCACGCCGGACGTTTTCAGAAAGGGCTTGATACGCTCGACTGATTTTCGTCTGAACAGCAAACAACGGTTTCAGCTCTGGCGCTGGCGCACGGAAACTGAAACCGCTGTTCAGCGAGGTGCTCCATAAGATGAAGCGTCTGTCTGCCCTTGAACAGGCAGCCTGGCGCGCCATCTTAAAACAGCAGGAGCCACCATAAAAACCGAAGCTGCTGACAGCGCCAGGGCGACAGGAAAGCAGGGCTGGTAGTCAGCAGTCAAACTCGGCTTACGGATTTTCAGTTCAATCACTAGAGAAGCCCGGAAAGGAGAAGCCAATGAACAGGAAACTGAAGACATTGCTTGCCGCTTGCGCGGTCGCGGCGCTATCGCTGGCGCCAGTGTATGAAGCCAGCGCTCAGAGCGATTCGATGCGAAACCAGTTCTGGTGGCCTGAGCAACTCGATCTCACACCGCTTCGGCAGAATGGGGCTGAGGCCAATCCGATGGGGAAACAATTCAACTATGCCAAAGAGTTTGCCAAACTCGACCTCAATGCCGTCAAGCAGGACATCAGGAAAGTTCTGACGACATCGCAACCCTGGTGGCCTGCCGATTACGGGAACTACGGCCCGTTCTTCATCCGCATGGCCTGGCACAGCGCCGGCACATACCGCGTGGCCGATGGGCGAGGTGGCGCAGGCGGCGGTCAACAACGATTTGAGCCGCTCAACAGTTGGCCGGACAACGGCAACCTTGACAAAGCGCGACGCCTGCTCTGGCCGATCAAACAGAAATATGGTCAGAAGATTTCCTGGGCTGATCTGATGATCCTGGCCGGGAATGTCGCCATCGAGTCCATGGGGTTGAAGACCTATGGTTTTGCCGGTGGGCGCGTTGATGACTGGGTCCCGGACCTCGTCTACTGGGGGCCGGAGAAGAAGTGGCTGGACGATCAACGCTACAGCGGAAATCGCAAACTTCAGAATCCGCTGGCCGCCGTGCAGATGGGTCTGATCTATGTGAATCCCGAAGGCCCGAACGGCAATCCTGATCCGCTGGCGGCAGCGAAAGACATCCGCGACACGTTTGGTCGCATGTCGATGAATGACGAAGAAACAGTGGCGCTCATCGCGGGTGGTCACACCTTCGGCAAAGCGCACGGCGCGCACAATCCGGGCAAATGCGTTGGCCCCGAACCCGCCGCCGCCGGTGTCGAGCAGCAGGGATTTGGCTGGCAGAACAATTGCGGCAAGGGCAATGCGGGCGACACCGTGACCAGCGGTTTGGAAGGCGCGTGGACTGCGACGCCGACGGCCTGGGGTTCGCAATACCTCGCCAACCTGTTTGCCTTTGACTGGGTGCAAACCAAAAGCCCCGCCGGAGCGACTCAGTGGATTCCCGCGAATGGTCAGGGAGCCAGCCTCGTTCCAGACGCGCACGACAAATCAAAGCGACATGCGCCAATTATGTTCACGACCGACCTCGCGCTGAAGTTCGATCCGAGCTACCAGAAAATCGCCCGGCGCTTCCTGGAACACCAGGAGGAATTCAACCTCGCGTTTGCCAGGGCGTGGTTCAAGCTCACGCACCGCGACCTCGGCCCGCGTTCCCGCTATCTCGGCCCGGATGTTCCGAAAGAAGACCTGATCTGGCAGGACCCGCTCCCGCGCGTCAGCTATAAACAGATTGACGCAAAAGATGCGGCAATGCTGAAGTCAAAAATCATGGCTTCAGGATTGACCGTCCCGGAACTGGTCAGAACGGCCTGGGCTTCGGCAGCGACGTTTCGCGGGACTGATCTGCGCGGCGGCGCAAACGGAGCGCGCGTTCGCCTCGCGCCGCAGAAAGACTGGGAGGTCAACAATCCGGCTGAACTGAGTAAAGTGATCGGGAAACTGGAAACTATTCAGAAGGAATTCAATGCTGGCGCGAAAAAGGTATCCCTTGCCGACCTGATCGTGCTGGGGGGCAGCGCGGCCATCGAGCAGGCCGCCAGGAAAGCCGGGTACACAGTGCAGGTTCCCTTTTCGCCCGGTCGCGTAGACGCATCGGAAGCGCAGACCGACGTGATGTCCTTCGCTCCGCTTGAGCCGACGGCAGATGGTTTCCGTAATTACTTCAGTAAAGGCGAGCGCCTGTCGCCAGCCGTGATGCTGGTCGAGCGAGCCGATTTGCTGACGCTCTCCGTTCCTGAAATGACGGTGCTGATCGGTGGCCTGCGCGTGTTGAATGCCAACGCCGGAGAGTCGCAGCACGGCGTGTTCACTGACCAGCCTGGAACCCTGAGCAATGACTTCTTCGTGAACCTGCTCGAGATGTCCACGATGTGGAAAAAGTCTTCCTCGTCCGAGGGACTTTACGAAGGCGTTGATCGCGCGACGGGCAAGGTCAGGTGGACGGCGACTCCGGTTGATCTGATTTTCGGGTCGAACTCCGAGCTGCGCGCCGTGGCGGAGTTCTATGCGGAAGCCGACAGCAAAGAGAAGTTCGTGCAGGACTTTGTGAAAGCGTGGGCCAGGGTGATGAACCTTGACCGCTTCGACCTGAACTAAGAACTCGTCGCCAGAAACAAGCGTCGAACAATAAATCAACCGGCAAAGGGCAAAAATCAAACGACAAAAGTTCGGAACGTTTCTTCACGGACACGACCTTCTTCCGCTTTTGACATTGGCCCTTTGATTTTGCCCTTTGCCTTTCTTCCCAAACTGCCATGCTCGAACAGGGCGATCTCATCTCTGTTCCCGTCGAATGGGACAAGTCGGAATACTGGGACGCGCACGCGCTCGACCGCGAATTGCGGCGGCAGTACGATGTCTGCAATTCGTGCCGACTCTGCTTCAATCTCTGCCCCGGCTTTCCGAAGCTGTTTGAGTTTTTCGATCTCCCGGAAGTTGATTCCGATCCCGACAAACTGACCGAGCCGCAGGTCAGTGAGTTCGTTGATCTCTGCTACAACTGCAAACTCTGTTTCATCAAATGTCCCTACACGCCGCCGCACAAATTCCTGATTGACATTCCGAAAGTCGTCATGCGCGCGCGCGCCATCGAGACTCGCCGCAAGGGCGATGTTGAGCTGCCCGAACTGCTGCTCACGACGCCCGACAAAGTCGGCCCGCTTGTCAGCCCCGTCGCGCCGCTCGTCAACCTGGCGAATAACAACAGAGCCAATCGCTGGCTGATGGAAAAAACCATTGGCGTGCATCGCAAAAAAATTCTGCCGAAATTTCACGCGCAGACTTTCGAGCGCTGGTTCAGAAAAAACATCGGCTCGGCAGAACTGACAGTCAAAGATCACAAGAGCAGTCGCCCGAAAGTCGCGCTCTTTCACACCTGCATCGTCAATTACAACGAACCGCAGATTGGCCGCGCCGCCGTCCGCGTGCTGCAAAAGAACGATGTCGAAGTGAGCGATCCGCCAGGCCAGACCTGCTGCGGGATGCCTTATCTCGACGCCGGGCGCGTCGAGCCTGCGCTC
>CAYWDW010000630.1:0-3854 GCA_964457105.1 uncultured Heliobacteriaceae bacterium | reverse complement strand
GCGTGCTGGGCTTCACGGTGATCGTTTCGTTATTGACGGGCGCGCTGTTCGGACTCGCGCCTGCGTGGCAGGCGACGCGCATTGATTTGGCCGAATCGCTCAAAGAAGGCGGAGCAGCCGCAGGCGGGCGCGGATTCCGTTTGGGGCCGCTGCTGGTCGTGGGCGAAATCGCGCTCTCGCTGGTGTTGCTGGTGGGCGCGGGGTTGTTGCTCAACAGTCTGGCGCGGCTGATGCGCGTCGAGCGCGGGTTTGCGGCGGAGCGCGTGCTGACGGTGAACGTGCCGCTGCCAGAGTCGTACCGCACGACAGAGCAGATCGTGAGTTTTCACGACCGCGCGCTGGAACGTTTGCGGGCGCTGCCGGGCGTGGCGTCGGCGGGCACGGTGAATCTGCTGCCGCTGGGCGGGATGTTGCTGCGCGGCGATTTCGACATCGAAGGCCGCCCACCTTTATCTGACGACGCGCGCCGCGACGCTTTCGTCATCAAGCCCGCCATCAGCGCCGATTACTTTCGCTCGCTCGGCATTCCGCTGCAACGCGGGCGCGATTTCAACGCGCAGGACACGGCCAATGCCAAAGGCGTCGTGATCGTCAGCGAGAGCGTGGCGCGGCGTCACTTCGCGGGCGAAGACGCGATTGGCAAGCGCATCAGCTTCGATCAGGACGCCAATCAGCGCCCCATCTGGCTCGAAATCGTGGGCGTGGCGGGCGATGTGAAACAGCAATCGCTGGACTCGGCCAGCCAGCCAACGATCTATGCGCCTTATGCCCAGACGCGCCGGGCGATGATGCTACGTGATGTCTCGTTTGTCCTGCGCTCACAGCTTGAACCTGCGGCGCTGGCCTCCGCTGTTCGTCAGGAGATTCACGCCGTAGACGGTGATCTGCCGATTGCCCGCGTGCACACACTGCGGGAACTCGTGGCGGAATCAGCCGCCGGGTACACGTTCAATGCCGCGCTTCTGGGAATCTTTGCCGCGCTGGCGCTCGTGCTGGCGAGCGTGGGGATGTACGGCGTGATGGCCTACCACGTCGCCGCACGCACGCGCGAAATCGGTGTGCGCATGGCGCTCGGCGCGCAAGCCAGCGCGGTCATCCGCATGATTCTCGGTCGCGGAATGAAGCTGACGTTGAGCGGAGTCGCGTTGGGCATTGGCGGCGCGCTCGCTCTGACGCGCTTGCTGAAAGGGCTGCTGTTCGATGTGAGCGCGACCGACCCGCTGACCTTTGGACTGGTCGCGCTGCTGCTGGCGGGCGTCACGTTGCTCGCTTGTTATATTCCGGCGCGACGGGCGGCGAAAGTTGATCCACTGATCGCGCTTCGTCATGACTGAAAGGAGTTCGAGATGAAAAGACATTTCCTGTTATTAACCGCATTGCTGATTCTGGCGATTGCCGTTGCGGCAGTCGGCTACACACAAAGCATTCAACAACGCGCCGCCGCCTCGCTGACCGGCGTGTGGAAAGGCGATTTTCCGAACGTGAACGCGCCCGCTGTCGAACTCACCTTGCAGGTTCAATCCGGCCAACCAGCAGGCGCAGTGATTTTCTACCAGGTCGTGAAGAGCGATGCCGGCGCTGAGATCAAAGGAAAAGCCGAAGCGCCGCTGCTCGATCCCGTTTTTGACGGCCATCTTCTTTCCTTCAAGGTCAGGCGAGACGATGGTTCATTTTATCGAGGCCGCGTCCGCTTTGTTGCCGACAACAAAGCCATTCTTCGCGCTGACGAACAGACCGACGCCGAAGAGACAATCACGTTGCGCCGCGATCAATAACGACGGCGGCCTTGCACGGTGAGCGCCGATATTTTCCCGATGATGTTTGCTCGATTCAGGCGTCATTTATCGAAACCGCATCTCTGGCTGATTCGCTTCATCGGCGTGATCGTGCCGCGCCGCCTTCGCGCCGATTGGCGGCAGGAGTGGGAAGCGGAGTTGCGCTGCCGCGAAACGATGCTGGCCGAATGGGACAAACTCAACTGGAAAAACAAACTTGATCTGTGGCGACGTAGTTTTGGCGCGTTCTGGGATGCGCTGCTTTTACAACCAGGGAGATTGGAGGACGAGATGTTTCAAGATTTGCGTTTTGGCGTACGAATGCTGCTCAAGCACAAAGGCTTCACCGCCGTAGCCGTGCTTTCACTCGCGATTGGCATCGGCGCGAACACGGCCATTTTCACTTTGATTGACGCGCTGATGCTGCGGATGTTGCCGGTTAAAGAGCCGCAACAACTGGCGCTGTTTTCCATCAAAAGCTTGCGCGGCGGCCAGTACAGCTTCAACCATCCGCTGTTCATGCGGTTCCGCGAAAACAGCCGCTCGTTCACGGGCATCATCGCCGCGGCTGGCGGGGCGCCGATGCTGGTCAGCGAGCCTGGGGCCGGGGGGCAAAGCGAATCGGTCAGGCCGGAGAGGGTTTCAGGCAATTACTTTTCAGCGCTGGGCGTCAGCGCGGCGATTGGCCGAACGTTGTTGGAAGAGGATAACGACATCGCCAATCCGCAGCCCGTCGCGGTAATCAGCCACGATTTCTGGCAGCGCCGGTTCGGACTTGATCCGGCGGTGATCGGAAAGAAAATTACGCTCAACAATTTTCCGCTGACGATTGTCGGCGTCGCGCCGCCGGGCTTTCACGGCATAGAGGTTGGCCGACGGCCTGAAATGTGGTGGCCGCTCAGTCTGACGCCGCAGATCAGCCCTGGAAATCAGTTTCTGAAAAGCACGAGCGTCTCGTGGCTGCGCGTGATGGGGCGGCTGCAACCCGGCGTCAGTCTGGCGCAGGCGCGCGAAGAACTGAACGTGATCTTCAAACAGCAAACCACGGAGATGATCGCCGACCAGCCGAAGATGCCGGAAAGTGATCGGCGGAATATTCAAGCCATGAGGGTCGAGCTTGAACAAGGCGGCGTGGGCCATACCAATTTGCGGCAGCAGTTCAAACAGCCGCTGTTGATCCTGATGACCATCGTCGCGCTGACGCTGCTGATAGCGTGCGCGAACGTGGCCAACCTGTTGCTGGCGCGCTCCGCCGCGCGGCGCAAAGAGATTGCCGTGCGGCTGGCGTTGGGCGCGGGCCGCTGGCGTTTGATCCGCCAACTGTTGACGGAAAGCGTGATGCTCTCGTTGCTGGGCGGCGCGCTGGGACTGCTTTTTGCAAGCTGGGGAACTCATGCGCTGCTCAATTACCTTCCGCAACGCCTTCCCATTTTTATCAATGTCAGTCCCGATGCGCGCGCGCTGGGCTTCACGCTGGCGGTTTCCCTGCTGACCGGCGTCCTGTTCGGACTTGCGCCCGCGCTGCGAGCGACTCGCCTTGATTTGACTTCTTCGCTGAAAGAGAAAGCTGGCGTTGAGCCGGGCCGCGCGCGGTTCTCGCTCAATAAAGTGTTGGTCGTGGCGCAGGTCGCGCTCTCGCTCTTCCTGCTGATCGGCGCTGGCTTGTTCGTGCGCACGCTTCAGAATTTGCGGAATCTCGACACCGGCTTTGATCGCGAAAACCTGACGCAGTTCTGGATTGACAGCGGCAGCGGCGCGGGCAATGCGCGCTACGCGCCGATGTTCAGCCAATTGCTGACGCGGCTGGAAACATTGCCGGGCGCGCGTTCGGCCAGCATGTCCAGCCTCAGTTTGCTGGTCGGTGATCGTTCGCGGAATCTGGTGAAGGTACCGGGCTACACCGCCGGCAGCCAGGAAGAGATGGCTTGCCACGAATTGACGGTGGGGCCGCGTTTTTTTGAAACGATGGGCATGACGATGCTGGCAGGCCGCGATTTCGGGCCGCAGGATGAACGGCCTGTGACAACCGAGCCTGCCAAACCGGCAAACGACAAAGCCGAAAACAACGCGCCGCCACCG
>CAYWDW010000629.1:0-3857 GCA_964457105.1 uncultured Heliobacteriaceae bacterium | reverse complement strand
ATTCCGACTACCGAATTCCGAATTCCTCCGCTCGCACTCACGTCAAACTCGCGGTGAGCTGGCCGGAAATGAGCAGGAGCAGGCATGAGACTCAACAAAGTCGAAGGCAGCATCATCGGAGTAGCGATTGGCCTGATCGCCGGGCTGGGGATGTACACGTTCATTTATGCCAAAGGCGCGTCATATCTGACCAATAACCCGGCAGCCTGCGCCAACTGCCACATCATGCAGGAACATTATGACGGCTGGGTCAAAGCCAGCCATCGCTCCGTTGCCGGATGCAACGATTGCCATACGCCGCAGAATTTCGCGGGCAAGTATCTGGCCAAGGCTTCCAACGGCTTCTGGCATTCGTTCGCCTTCACGACCGGGCGCTTTCACGAACCGCTGCAGATCAAAGAGCACAATCGTGAAATCACCGAAAACGCCTGTCGCCACTGTCACCAGGATATTGTCAGCAATCTTGATGGCGCGCACGCTGCGAAAGGCGAGGCACAGCTTTCCTGCATTCGTTGTCACAACTCAGTCGGGCATCAGCGCTGACCGCGAATTTATTGATCGTCACTCAATGGTTGAGGGCAGGTGGTCTGAGTCTGTCGAATTATTCCAGGAGAAAATCATGACCGAGCAAAACACTACACCCGTCGGTTCAAGGCTCTCGAAGCTGCGACCGGGCCGGTTCATTCTGCTGACCGCGGTCATTGCGCTGCTGGCAGCCCTGGGCGGCACGGCGCTGCTCGTCAACATCATCGAACGCAGGCAGGAAGGTAAAAATCCATTCTTCCGGGTGGTCGAACTCAACGACAACACCGATGACCCGGCCATCTGGGGCAGGAACTTTCCGCTTCAGTACGACGATTACAAACGCACGGTGGATCAGGTGCGCACCCGTTACGGCGGCAGCGAAGCGCTGCCCCGCAATCCGACTCAGGCCGACCCGCGCCTCGTCATCGCGCAGTCGAAAATCGAAGAAGACCCGCGCCTGAAAATGATGTGGGCCGGTTATGCCTTTGCCAAAGACTTCCGCGAAGAGCGCGGCCACGCTTACATGCTCGAAGATCAGACCTTCACTGAGCGCCAGCAGGTCGTCAAACAACCGGGCACCTGCATGCAGTGCCACGCTTCGATCTACACGGTCTATAAAAAACTCGGTGGCGGCGACCTGACCAAAGGCTTCGAGCAGATGAATCAGATGCCGTATTCCGAAGCGCGCAAACTGGTCAGTCATCCGGTCGCCTGCATTGACTGTCACGATCCGGTCAATCTGCAGTTGCGCATCTCGCGTCCCGGCTTCATCGAAGGCATGCGCGCCTGGAAAGCTTCGCAGGGCGTGCAGAATTATGATGTCAACACGATGGCCACGCGCCAGGAGATGCGCTCCTTTGTCTGCGGTCAGTGTCACGTTGAGTATTATTTCAAGGGGCCTGAGAAACGCCTCGTCTATCCCTGGCAGAACGGTCTGAAGGTCGAGCAGATCATGGCCTATTACGAGGAAGTCAGACACAAGGACTGGACGCACGCCGACACCGGCGCACCCGCACTCAAGGCGCAGCATCCCGAATTTGAAATGTACAACCAGGGCATTCACGCGCGGTCGGGCGTAGCCTGCGCCGATTGTCACATGCCTTACAAACGCGAAGGCGCACAGAAGATCAGCGATCATCACGTGCGCAGCCCGCTCCTGAATATCAATCACGCCTGTCAGACCTGTCACAAATGGCCTGAAGCCGAACTCAGGACCCGCGTCGAAACGATTCAGGAACGCACCTTCGGCCTGCGCAATCAGGCGATGGATGCGCTGATGGATTTGATCGCGGACCTCAAGGCGGCAAAGACGGCAGGCAAGCCCGAAACTGACCTCGCTCCGGCGCAGGAGTTCCAGCGTTACGCGCAGTTCTATCTGGATTTCGTTGAAGCTGAAAACTCCACCGGCTTCCACGCGCCGCAGGAAGCCGCGCGTATCCTGGGCGAATCAATCAACCTGTCGCGCAAGGGCCAGCTCGCCCTGATGGGTCGCAAGGTTGACAAACCCTCATCGCCCAAAGGCGCCGCCGTCACCGCCCAACAATCGGCCCCGAATTCGGTGGCGAAGAAGTAAGCGCCAGTCACCACAGACTTCATCAGTGAAGCCACAGAAAAGAAATGGCCGGGGACACAGCACGTGCTGTGTCCCCGGCAATCTTTTTGGCCTTCCTTGGTGAATGCGTCATCAGCCTTCAGCAAAAACCGCGAGTGCGTGTTCATCGGTGATCCTGACAGCGCGGCCTTCGACGGTCACCAGACCGTTCTGCTGCAGCCGGGCCAGGGCGCGTGACACGACTTCGCGCACTGAGCCGATGCGGGCGGCGATCTGCTGATTGGTCAGCACCAGCGTGACTTCAATCACGCTGCCCGTGCGTTTGCCGCGCAGGCGGGCTTCGCCAAGCAGCCAGCGGGCCAGGCGCTGATCAACTTCGCGCAGCGATAACGCTTCGACCAGGGCCGCGCATTTGCGCAACCGTCCGGCCATCAGCTTCAGCGCGGCCAGCGCGATTTCAGGATGTGCGAGACACAGGCGGCGCACGTCGTGCCTGGCGATAAACAGCACCTGCGTCTCTTCTTCAGCCGCGACGGTCGAAGGATATGGCTGATCGTCGAAGACCGGCAGTTCAGCGATGGTCGCCCCGGCGCGTTCGACGTGAATGACCTGTTCGCGCCCGTCCAGGCCTTCGCGGTAAGCGCGCACCGAACCTGAGACGATGACAAAAACGCCCTGCGCTTCATCGCCCGCGACAAAGAGCAGTTCATCGCGCGCCAGTCGGCGTTCAATCGCCCGTTCGGCCAGCGCGCTTAGTTCGGTCTCCTTCAGTTCGCCAAACAGCGCCGTGCGGCGCAGCGCGGATATTTTGTCGGTATTCATCGCCTGGAATTGTCGCGCCGCCCTGCGGCTTGTTCAAGCTCAAACAGGAGAGCTGACTGCCACACACGGAAATAACGAAACCAGATGGCAGATGGCAGTGAAGGAGAGATGACTGCCACACACGGAAATAACGAAACAGCCGGAAGAAGAACTCAACACCCTGTGAAGTTTTCTGTTTGTTCCGTTATTTCCGTTTGTTCCGTCATCTCTCTTCCTCTCTTCCGGCTTTCGCTTCAGAAGTGGCGAAAGGTGAGCGTGATGAACACCAGAAAGATGACTGACCAGGCGAGTTCAAGCATGCCGGCGAGTTTGAAATTGACGCGGGTTGAAGGTTTGATGAGTTCAATAAAAGTGCGCGCCAGAATGGGCGTGAAGGCGATCAGCACAAACAGGTGCAGCCGCCCCGTCAGCGCCAGCACGAGCAGCGCCACGAGCAGCGAGCCGTGATAAAGCACACAGTGCTGCCACACCTGCCGCCGCGCTTCCTGCCGCCGCTGATTCAGACTAAGGACGCGCAGCCGGACATAATAAATGCTGCTCGCAAAAAAGAGCGCGCTCAGGCCCCACAACCAGCAGGCCGTGCTGTCCCACGCTCCGCGCACGACGTAATAAGCCGCCGGCGCCGTCAGCGTCATCGCGCAAATGGCCAGCACTTCGTTGGTGATTGAGCGGTCTTCCATCTGCGCAGCTTCGCGGCCATTGAAAATCAGCAGCGCTGTGCCGACGAGCGCCAGCGGAATGAGCAGGTAGAGCCTGTAAAAAAGAATCAGCGGCGCGCCGAACAGGGTTGCCGCTGCCAGATAAATCAGCAGCAGCCATCCGGCATTGCCTGATGGCCGGTTGCGTCGCCGCGCCCGCCACCAGGTCAGCAGCGATTCGCGCGAAATGAAAATTGCTGAAGCCGCCACGAGCAGCAGCAGCGCAGGCAGATTGAAACCGCCCGCCACCAGCGCGCCCA
>CAYWDW010000628.1:0-3859 GCA_964457105.1 uncultured Heliobacteriaceae bacterium | reverse complement strand
CAGGGCTTTGCCGGAATTTCGGTGCAACTGGAACTGGTCGCGGCGAAAACTGTAATGAGTGGTGAAAAATTTATGCAGAAAATGTGAGTGAGACTGCCGGCCTGTTTGCCGGGGCGTCGTCACGCCCCTGAGTCCTGATGCCTGGTGCCGGTTTGGTTCAGGGGTGTTTACTGATAATGCTGTTTGCCGCCGGATCAGCCAGCAGCGATCTGAGGTCAGGGTCACGGCGCAGTTCGGTCAGCAGTTCGCGGCTCACCGTCAGCGCCTGGTCGAGCAGGGTCAGGGCGCGTCGGCGCTGACCGGCTTTTTCGTAAACCCGGATGGCGCTGCCCAGGCAGTCCGGATTCTGAGCATCCAGCGCCAGGGCGCGGGCGATATTTCTGAGCGCGGGTTCTCTGAGGCCGCTTTTGATCTGCCATTCGGCCAGCAGCGACACGACGGAAGCGTTGTTCGACAGACTGGCACGGCGCTGCGTGGCCAGCGCGAGCGCCTGCTGATAGGCAGCGGCGGCCTGCGACTGCTGCCGCGAAGACCAGCGGCGGGCATCGCCCAGGTTGCCCCACAAAATGGCATTGCGGTCGTTGAATCTGAGGCCCTGTTCCAGCACGCGCACGGCTTCATCAAACTGCCCGTCAAAATAGAGCACCGCGCCCAGGCTCGCATAAGCTTCGCCCGTTTCCTGAATGCTGAGCGAGTTGTGATAAGCCTGGCGCGCCTCGTTGATTTTGTTCTGATAGAAATATGCCGAGCCGAGGTGAAAGAAGCCGACCGGATTGAGCGGCGAAAGCTGCGTGACTTTGCGCCACTGCGCGGCGGCCTCGTCAAATTTGCCCTGGCTGAAATAGAAAGCGCCGAGTTCGTTGTAAATGCCCCAGTAATTCGGGCGCAGCCGGGCGGCTTCAAGATATTTCTGTTCGGCTTCAGCCGACTGATGATTGTTTTCGCAGGCCTGCGCCAGCCCAAGCATGGCCTCCAGGTCGCCGGGCCGCGCGCTGAGCGCCTGCGTGAAGGCCGTAACCGCTTCGGCAGGGCGTTCCAGCATCAGCAGCAGATGACCGAGCGCCAGTTGCGTGTCCGGCGCAGCGTGATCCAGTTCGCGCGCGCGGTCGCACATCTGCACGGCCTGCCGGAGCGAGTTGTCATCATCGGCCAGCATGGCCCGGTACAGATAAGCCTGGCCGAGTTTCGCCTGCACGAGGGCAGCATCAGGCATTTTTTCGCGCAGCCGTTCGAGCCGCTCAATGACCTGCTGCAACAGTTTGAGCTGTTCAGGATTGAGCAGATAAAACAGTTCCAGATCACTGCTGCCAGCCTGCCTGAAAATCTCCGCGACCGATTGCAGCGACGATGTGGCAGCGGCCATTTCAGGCGAATGCAGCGTGCCGGACGGTCTGGAATCCGGCACGCCAAAACTGGATTTCAGATCGGCCACGACCTGCGTGACGGCCTCGCTTTGCAACTGCATCGGATCATCGCGGCCAAACGACAGGCTTTTGCCGTCGAGCCTGCGCCCCTGGTCGTCAATCAGCGCCCAGGTCACATCAACGCCGGTGCTGAGACAACTGACCGTGCCCTGAATCAGCCGGTCCACGCCCATCTGCCGCGCCAGATCGCCCGGACTCAGGTTGCGGCTGACCTCTTTCAGGGTCGGCTGCGACGGAATCACGCCGATGCTCGGAAATTCCATCAGCCGCGCAAACAGCAGGGCTTCCATCCCTGAACCAAGCGGGCGACAGTAATCAGGTTCGCCGCTGACCTGGAATGGCAGCACCGTCACCATCAGCGGCGTGTGAATGCGCTGCCAGTACCAGTTCACGCCCCACCAACCCGCCCCGCCCAGCACGATCACGGCCAGCGCAGCGGCCACCAGCCGTTCACGCCTGGTTTCACGGCGGCGGCGTAATTTGTGAATGACTTTCGCGGCTTCAGCGGCCTGACTGAGCCGCGTTTCAGGCTGCCGGTCAAGACAGCGCCGGATCAGCGCCTGAAAAGCTTTTGGCGCTTTGCCGCGCAGCGCCTTCCAGTCAGGGTCGCGGTTGAGAATGGCGTCGGTGGTCAGTTCGCTGCTGCGTCGCCGGAACGGATGCTGTCCGGTCAGGGTTTCATAACAGATCACGCCAAAGGCCCACAGGTCGGCGCGCTGATCCAGCGTCTCCCCCCTGATCTGTTCGGGACTCATCCAGGACGGTGTGCCGGGCGTCGAGCCGGGCCGGGTCAGCGTGTTGGCAACAGTCGCCTCGCTGCCGCTCACGGTAGAGTCGGACTCATCTTCGCGCTGACCGGGTCTGACGTAACGGGCAATCCCGAAATCAAGCAGCTTCACCTGGCCTTTCGGCGTCAGCATAATGTTGGCGGGTTTGAGGTCGCGGTGAATCAGGTCTTTTTCGTGCGTGGCGCTGAGCGCGTCAACGATCTGCGCAAAGACGGGCAGCGCGTCCTGAAATTTCAGCGGGCCGGCTTTGAGCCGTTCGGCCAGCGTTGTGCCGGGCACGTATTCCAGCACCAGGAAGCGTTTCTGCTGCCAGATTTCGCGGCCCAGAATGCCGGCAATGTTGGGATGTTTAAGGCGGGCCAGTTTGCGCGCTTCCTGTTCGAGCCGTTCAATCCAGACCGGATCATCGGCCATCTCTTCGGGCAGCAGTTTGAGGGCGACATCGCGGCCCAGGTCATCGTGAGCCTTGTAGACCTTGCCCATGCCGCCTTCGCCAAGCTGATCGAGCAGGTAATAACGCCCCATCTGCTGCCCGATCAGCACCGGTTCATCCGGCGGCTCTGAAGACTGAAGCAGCAGCGCTGCCAGTTCGCTTTGCACTTCGCTGACCGGCGAAAAATTGTGGTCATCATCGGCCTGCAGCAGCTTGAGCACCTGCTCGCACAACGGCTGATCGTCGTGACAGACGCGCCGCAGCCAGCTTTCGCGCTCCTGCGGCCTGAGGTCCAGCGCCTGCTCAAAAAGCTGATAGATTCGCGGTTGTGATTCATCCTGCATCCGGCTCACTCCTTCGCCATCGCCGCTTTGAGCCAGGCCCTGGCAAACTTCCAGTCCTTGTAGATCGTGTCCACCGAATAACCCAGCACGGCAGCCGTTTCCTCAACCGACAGCCCGCCAAAGCAGCGCAGTTCGACGACGCGGCACTGGCGCGGAAACTGTTTTTCCATTTCGGCCAGTGCCTCATCGAGCGCCACAATGGTCGAATCATTTTCCACCTTCAGTTGCAGCACATCTTCGGGGCTGATCTGCCTGCCTTCGTGCGCCCAGGGACGCTTTTCACGTTCGCGGGCGAGATCCACCAGAATGCGCCGCAGCATGCGCGAGCAGAGCGCAAAAAAATGCGCCCGATCCTTCCAGTCAACTCTGGCCGCGTCCACCAGTCGCAGGTAGACCTCATTGACCAGGGCCGTCGCCTCCAGACTGTGTTTCGCCCGTTCGCGGCTGACCTGGCGGCGGGCAATGCGGCGCAGATCGTTGAAAACGAGCGGCATCAGTTCATCCAGCGCCGCCTGTTCACCGCCGCTCCAGCGTTTGAGCAGACCGGTAATGTCCTGATTGTTCTGATCGTCCATGGCGCTCCTCTGCCGTCATGGTCGGCGCAGAAAAGGACGCCGACACGCCGGATCACATGGCTGAGCCTGCCCGGTGGCAGCCTGTCAATTCAAAATTTAAGATGATGATTGATGACCGCGCCTATTATTGACGAATTGCGCAACTCTGCAAGCCGTGCCGCAGGGTGTACGAAGTCAAAGTTGAAATGGTCTGCGCCCTGACAGGGCCATGGCCTTGAATTAAGCCCTGGGGCGCGGGCATCCAGCCCCCGCCAGTCTGGCCACGCCCGGAGCGGGCCGGCGGCCCCCCCTCCAG
>CAYWDW010000627.1:0-3860 GCA_964457105.1 uncultured Heliobacteriaceae bacterium | reverse complement strand
GAAGAAGATCCGCAACTGCATTACACCCGCAACGCCGAAACCAAGGAGTTCGAGCTTGGCGGTTCCAGTCAGCAGCACATCGAAGCCGTCGTCGCCAAACTCAAAAATCGTTATCACGTCGAAGTCACGCTGCACCAGCCGAAGGTGCCGTACCGCGAAACCATCAAGGCCCGCGTCGAAGTGCCGGGTCGGCACAAGAAACAATCCGGCGGGCGCGGTCAGTTCGGTGACTGCAAGTGCATCTTCGAGCCGCTGCCGCGCGGCGGCGGGTTCGAGTTCGTGGACAAAATCTTCGGCGGCGCGATTCCGCAGCAATGGCGGCCTGCCGTCGAAAAAGGCATCAAGGATGCTGCCGCGAGGGGCGCGCTGGCCGGTTATCCGCTGATTGATTTCAAGGTCGAACTGATTGACGGTTCCTACCACTCGGTGGATTCAGACGATCTGTCATTTCAGATGGCCGGACGCAAAGCCTTCAAGAACATGATCGAAAAGGCCCATCCCGTCCTGCTCGAACCGATCATGCACGTTGAGGTGATCGCCCCGCAGGAATACTCCGGCGACATTATGGGCGACCTCAATTCACGGCGCGGTCGCATTCAGGGCATGGATTCAAAGGGCAATAACCAGATCATCAAGGCCCAGGTGCCGATGTCGGAAATGCTGACCTATCCGCAAACGCTCAATTCCATCACCAGCGCGCGCGGCGAATACCACATGGAGTTTTCGCATTACGACGAAGTCCCGCCGCACCTGTCGCAAAAGATCGTGCAGCAGGCGGTGGCTGAAGGCCGCGTGCGGAAGGAAGAAGAAGAGTAAGCGCCAGCGGCTGCTCGCAACGGCCTGCGGGCGCAGGACCCAGGTGCTGCGCCCGCTTTTCAGACACCCCGGCTGACCTGACCCTGAGCTTTTGAGCGCAAGCGGCGACGCCGTGAGACGGTGTTTGGAGTTCCAGCTTTAGCTGGCTGTCTCTGAACTAACAGACCAGCCAGCTAAAGCGGGAACTCCAAACACCATCTTTCAAAGGATTGTTATGCTTAGAACAACATTCATCACCTTTCTGCTTTTGTTTCTCTCTTTCATTGCGACGGCGCAGCAACCGGCCACGCAATCATCCATCAGGCCGACGCCGACGCCGCAGGCTGACACCGTGCCGACGCGCGAGATGGAGCGCATCAACTGGATGGAGTTTCGTGAAGCTGTGCCAGCCAAAATCAATACGGTGCTGCTGCCGACCGGCACGCTGGAACCGCACGGCGTCGTCAATAACGGCGCTGACATTACCGCGCCGCTGGCGATGGCTCGCGCGATTGCAAAGCGCGTCAACGCGATGATTGCGCCCGCGCTGCCCTATGGCATCACCGGCAGCATGGCCGCTTTTCCTGGCGCGTTTCAGATTTCAGAAGCGGCATATCGCCCGTTTATCAAACAGATTCTCGAAGGGCTGGCGAAAAACGGATTCAGAAACATCATCATCCTGAACGGTCACGGCGGCCCGCAGACCGCTGTGCTGCAATCGGTCGGCGCGGAAGTCTCGACTGAAAAGCACGTCCGCGTGCTGGTCATCAACTGGTGGTCGTATTGCTCCGACATCACGAAAGAAGTCTTTGGCGAAGACGGCGGCCATGCGGGCTGGAATGAAACTGCTTATGTGCAGGCCGTGGACCGGACGCTGGTGCATCCCGAACGTTACAAGGACGACATGGCCACCGCCAACCCTGCGCCCAACACGTGGGCGGCGTATCCGTCGCCTTCGTCAATTGGTTTGTATCAGCCGGGCCAGGGCTATCCGAAATTCGATCAGCAGAAGGCCGATGAATACTTCGCCAAAGTCAACAACAAGGTCGCCGGTCTGATCGGCGAAATCATCCGCAAGTGGGATCTGGCGGGACTGTGAAAGTTCGACAAGCGGCGAAAGGAGACAATCCATGTGGCACGATGAATATGCTGAGATCAACGGGCTGAAGCTGCATTACGTCCGCGCGGGCAGCGGCGCTCAGGTCCTGCTCTTTCTGCACGGCTTTCCTGAGTTCTGGTATATGTGGAAGGAGCAGCTTGCCGAATTTGGCAAAGACCACACGGCGATTGCCGTGGACCTGCGCGGTTACAATCTGTCAGACAAGCCAGCCAGGGTTGATGATTACGCGATGCCGCATCTGATTGCCGACGTGAAGGCGATGTTTGATCGTTTCAGTCCGGGCCGGAAAGGCCTGCTCGTCGCGCACGACTGGGGCGGCGGCGTGGCGTGGGCGTTTGCGCTTGCGCATCCTGAATACCTGGAAAAACTGATCATCATCAACTGCCCGCACCCGGCGGTGTTTGCGCGTGAACTGCGGACCAGTCCGGCACAGCAGAAAGCCAGCCAGTACATGCTGATGTTCCGCTCGCCACAGGCTGAAGCAATGCTCAGCGCCAACAACTTTGCGGCGCTCAGCCAGGCGGTCTTCAATTCCACGACCAGGGCTGATGCTTACAGTGAAGCTGACCGCGAGGCTTATCTTGAAGCGTGGTCGCAACCGGGCGCGCTGACCGGCGGGTTGAATTATTATCGCGCCGCGCAGATCGGCCCGCCTGAACCAGGCAACTCTGCCGCAGAGATCAGAACTTTCACGGATGCCGCGTCGTGGACGGTAAAAGTGCCGACGCTGATGATCTGGGGCGAACAGGATCACGCGCTGATGATCGGCAATCTGGACGGGCTGGAACCATTCATTCCTGATTTGCAGATCCGGCGCATCCCGCAGGCCAGCCACTGGGTCGTGCACGAAGAGCCGCAACTCGTCAATCAATACCTGCGCGAATTCATCAGCGGGAAACAGACCGCAAGGTAAGGTTCCGGCTAAAGCGAGACACGCAACAGCGACATATAACCTCACCACAGAGGTTCACAGAGGTTCACAGAGGAAACACAAAATCTGATTTCCTCTGTGAACCTCTGTGGCCTCTGTGGTGAATTTTCCTGACTAACGCCCTCTCAGTCGTTCGATTTCCTGATCGAGCGCGTCAAGCTGCGCTTTGACCTCTTTCACCTTCGGATGATTTTCAGTGTATGAAGCGCGCAACTGTTTGAGCTGAGCATTGAGTTCAGCGCGCTTGCGGTAAAACGAATTGAGTGGCGCGATGCTGGTCGTCCCCAACCCTGCGACTGCGGCTTCAGCCGGCGCGGGCTGCGCGGCAAATGTTTCGCCAAAACCTGATGCCTGGCCGATGCCCCCTGAAATGCCGAAGTGCGGCGGCGTTTCGAGCAGTTCAAACGGAAACGGGCCGTCCATTCCGGCGAGGGCGCGAATGGCCACCTGACGAATCGCCGGATCAGGATCTGATTTAGCAATCTGCGTGAGCTTGTCAATCGCCTTCTTGCTTCGGTTGGCGGCCAGGTAACGAATCACCGTCTGCCGGGCTTTCGCGTCCTGCAAACTGTCGTAAGTTTCGATCAGATGAGTTGCGCCTTCGTCGCCTTTGACAGCGAGCAGATAACGCAGCGCCTGGCGACGCAGGGCTTCATCCTTTTCAGTCTTCACAATTGAAACCAGCTTGCTGATCGCTCTGGCATTGTCGCCATTGCGGCGAATCAGGGAGCCGATGATGTCACTTTTGACTTTGGCATCGGTCATCGCGTCGTAAAGCTGAATCAGCGCATTGATGCTCGCGTCAGACCTGAGACGGTAAATGCCGCGCAATGCTTCGTTGCGCACTGCCGGGTCAGCATCCTTGCGGGCAATTTCAGTCAGCACGCTGAGCAGTTCGGCTTCGGGAATCGCCGGTTGCCGATTGCTCCTGATCGTCTCGGCCAGGGCGGCCTGCGATGTGCCTGGTTCCTGCCACCAGAGATCCACCGCCGCCGGAGCCTGAGCAGGCGCGGG
>CAYWDW010000626.1:0-3865 GCA_964457105.1 uncultured Heliobacteriaceae bacterium | reverse complement strand
CGCCAGTCACGCGACCACGCCCCCAGCTTCTCAGCAAAGCTTTTTGAATAATGAATAGCCAGCGCAAAAGGAATCATCACCGGAGCAATCAGCAGTCCGAGCTGTGCAACCAGCGGAAACAGAAACCCGGTTTCCCAGGCTTTGCTTTCTTCATTGAAAGTGCCGAACAGCAGCGTTCCCACGCGGCCCAGATGATGACCGGCCAGCCACGCGTGCGCCGGTGGAATGACGCTTTCACTCAGCCAGTTGCTGACCGCATCGTAAGGCGTGGGCAGATGCAGCCGGAAGGAAGTGTTCAGCAGCCGCGCCGCTTCAGTGTAAAGAAACACGAGCAGGCCAATGCCCAGCAGCGCAAAGACCAGCCTGAGCGCCCTGCTGTCACGCACCTCTGCCGAGACTCCGGTCAGAGCCTTTTTGTATTTTGTGACTGAACCATCCAGAAACTCGTTTCTGATTGCTTCAAGCCTGGTCGTCAGCGCGCGTAATCGCAGCCGTTCAGTCGGTTCAATCCTGCCATTGCGGCTGTCGCACAGCTTTTCCTCAATGGCCTGTCGCAATTCAGCATCACGTGCCTGTAACCATTCAATCGTCAGTTGCAGCGGCAACCCGGCTGTGCCACCGGCTACAGTGGTTCCGGCCAGCGCTTCCTGAGTGAGCAACCGCCGCCGCACTTCAGCGAGCGGATCTTTCGGTACCCTGGCGCGCCCGAGCATTTTGTGCAGGTTGTCGAATCCTTCGCCGTCAATCGCGACAGTTTCAATGACCGGAATGCCGAACAATTCGCTGATGCCTGCCGCGTCAATCTCAATGTTGCGGCTGCGCGCCTCATCCATCAGATTCAGCACCAGCACCATCGGCACGCCGAATTCGGCCAGTTGTGATGTGACGAGCAGCGTGCGGCGCAGATTCTTGGCATCAGCCACCTGCACGATCAGATCAGGCTGCCCGTTGATGAGCATATCGCGCGTGACCCGTTCATCATCCGATTGCGGCACCAGTGAATTGACGCCCGGCGTGTCAACCACTTCCCAGTCGCGTCCGCCATACCGCATCCCGCCACGCGAGATTTCAACGGTCGTGCCAGGATAATTTGAAACCATCACATAACGGCCTGTCAGCCAGCCGAAAATAACTGACTTGCCCACATTCGGATTACCCACGAGCAGCAATCGCAGCTTGCGCATGACTGACGGCTGCGAATCTGAAGTCTGAACAGGTACAGGCGAAGTGGTCATCTGATCTCTGAGAGTGGCGACAGACATAGCGGGTTCGATCCTGATAAAACTCGTGATCTTCAAAACAAGGCAGTCCAAAGCTGCCCTGGCCGGATGGGGATTCTATTAAAAATGAAAACCGTTTTCAACTCAAATCGTGCCAGTCTGTCAGTAAAATCAGCAGGCGATCTGAATCCTCAGCCATAACTGAATGAGCAGGTGCGATTGATCTGGTGACCGAAGGTATGAACAGGCTGGATCAAAGGTCAGGCGGCAGAGCCGGGTTATCTGGTGCCGGAAAAGCTGGTCAGTTGAAAACGCAGCTCACCAATCCGCAGCCGAACAGCCAGATAAACCGGCAGGCGGCGTGCATCATTGGTAATCCAGACCTGCGAGATGAGTTGCTGATTGTCGGCCCGGAAAATGTTGAGTTGCAGCGTGTCCTGCGGCCCCAGCGGGCCACTGATGGTTTCCTGTCTGGCGACGCTGAAGGTGAGTGATTTCAGACGGTGATTGGCATCAAGAAAATCAAAGTTGCGAACGGTGCCAGGCTTCAGGTCAGCAGCGCGCACGGCGTAAAAGAGAGAAACCAGATCGAGCGTTCCAGGTTTGACGCTGAGACTGCTGCCGTTGCTGAGCAGCACAGAATTGTCGCTCAGGTTGTAGTCAGCAGAAATATCCTTGTTTCTGCTGCCTTCGCGGAGCCGCAGGTCAGTGCGCACGGGGACAAGCTTTTCAGCATCAACATAGCTGGTAAAAATATCGTTGATGCTCAGCACCGCGCGGGCCGCACCCAGGCTGGCGACTTCGCTGACGAACTCATAAACACGGCTCGCGCCCAGTTTGCCCTGACGCCTGACCGCAAAATTCAATTTACCCACCGAAGCAAAATTGCTCCAGGAGATGTCATAATTCAGACGTTCACCAATAATGAACGGATAATTGTCGGGCTGCGCTTCGCCAAACGTGATGGCTTCAAAGACTGCGCCCGGAGGCGGGGCCGTGCGTGAGGCCAGCAGCGGCGGATTGCCCTGAAACGTGCGGCTGATTTCGGTTCTGGGTCTGGGACTGATGCTGGCGCTGGAAAGTTCAGCGCGCAATTCGCCAAAAGGCGACTGCGCGGTGAGCAGCACCGGCATGCGCTGCGTGTCGTTGGAAAACCAGGCGCGCACGCGCAGCTTGCTGATTCCGGCGGTGGCGCTTTTGACGTTGAAATCAACGCGAATCGCATCATAAGCGCCAACCTGCGTGTTGACACGTTCGCTCGGCCTGACCAGCGCTTCAACTTCAGAGATGGTCTTGCCATAAAGGACAGAAAACTTATGGCTTGCGCCTGGTTTCAGATCACGAAAGCGCAGCGCGTACAACATTGAGGAAAGATCAGAAATCCCCGGCGGCACGGCAAGGTCTGAGCCATCGCTGTAACGAACTGAATTTCTGGTCTGATCGAAAATCATCAGGTCGTCAGCTTTTCTGGCTCCCTGGCGCGTTGAATTTTCGACCCGGTAAGGCCGCAGCGTTTTGAAATCAACGTAAGCGTTATAGCTGTTGTCCACGTCAGCCAGCAGCGACCGCGCATATCCGACCGTCTCAACTCTGGTGCGTAACTGATAACCTTCCTGTCCGAAAAACGTGCCCTGATCCATGACTTCCAGTTCCAGCCGCGCCGCCGTAACGAAGCTGGCCCAGGAAACATTGAAGGTCAGTCTTTCACCAACGGTCAGCAGACCGCCGGAGCCTGCAACAGAACTGATTGCGCCGGATTTTTCAGGAAGTGGTCCGGGCGGCGGGGTGAGCGAGCCACCCTTTTGCGGTTGTGGCTGCTGTGGCAGGAGCCTCATCGCCAGCACGCCAGCGCTGGCAAGGCAAAACATCAAAGCCACGACAATGAGGCTGCGCACTGGTTTCCGAAACTGCATCAAACTGTTCCGCCTGTCTGTTCTGGTGTAATTGATTCTGTCAGTAGCTGCTTGTGACTGCGACCTCAGGGGCTGGCGGGAGAGTCACCCATTATTTAACGTTCGACGTCACCATTTGATCCAATTTCTTTCAGGATTTTTTCAGTGGCAGCGACCGGGTCGGCGGCTGCCGTGATCGGTCGGCCAATCACCAGATAATCTGCGCCCGACTGCATGGCTTCAGCCGGAGTCATCACCCGGCTCTGATCGTTCAGCGCCGCGCCTGCGGGCCGCACGCCAGGAACGAGGACCACGAAATTCGGATCAGCAATCGCCTGCCGGATGGGCACAATCTCGCGCGGCGAAGCGACGACGCCATCAATGCCTGCTGACTGACAAAGCTGTGCAAGTCTGACGACCTGATCTTCAATGGTTCGGTCAATCCCGATTTCGGCCAGCGACTGCTGATGATGGCTGGTCAGCACCGTCACTCCGAGGATCAGCGGACGCCGCAGGGCTTCACGCGAGGCAGCCGCATCAACTGCCTCTGTAGCGGCGCGCATCATCGCTGATCCGCCGAGCGCATGCAAGTTGAATATTTTCACGCCGAGGCGCGTCGCTTCGACCGCCGCCCCGGCTACTGTGTTCGGAATGTCGTGAAATTTCAGATCCAGAAAGACCTCTTCGCCCAGGCCGACAATCCGCCTGACAATGTCCGGCCCGGCAGCGGTAAAAAGCTGCTTCCCGATCTTG
>CAYWDW010000625.1:0-3869 GCA_964457105.1 uncultured Heliobacteriaceae bacterium | reverse complement strand
CGCGAAGCGCGCGCCGCGGCGGCCTTGCGCCATCCGAACATTATTCAGATTTTCGATTACGGCGTCTGCGAATACGGCCCGTTCATCGTCATGGAACTGGTCGGCGGTCTGAGCCTGCGCAAGCTGGTCAAGGGCGGCCCCGTCGCCCCGGACCGCGCCGTGCGAATCATGGAACAGGTCTGTTCAGCCGTCACCGCCGCGCACCACGCCGGCATCATTCACCGCGACCTCAAACCCGACAACATCCTGATCGAAGAGCAGCCGGGCCGATTGCACGTCAAGGTGCTTGATTTCGGCATCGCCCGGTTGTGCAACCCGTCAGATTCACTCGGTGAAGATGAAACGCTGCCGAACCTGACCGGCGCGGCCATCATCGGCTCGCCGCATTACATGTCGCCGGAGCAGTGTCTCGGCGCCGAACTCGATGCGCGCTCCGATATTTATTCGCTCGGTGTGACGCTTTATGAAATGCTCACCGGCAGCGTGCCTTTTCCGAATACGTCATCGGTCGCCGTGCTGATGCAGCAGGTCAACACGCCGCCGGGCCGGTTGCGCGACCTCAATCCTGAATTGTCAGCCGCGCTGGAATCGGTCGTGATGAAAGCCCTGGCCAAAGAGGCCGCGCAGCGTTACGCGACCGCCGATGAACTCGCTGAAGCGTTGCAGCAGGCGCTCAGTTCGCCCGTTGATTTCGCCACACAGTTGACGCTCGGACCGGATGATTCGGCGCTCAGCACCCGTCCGCTGCCGCCGCCTGAAGCTTATCAGACGCTGACGCCGGTGCTGCCCTCGGCCACGCTGCGCAAACGATTCCGGCTGGCAATTCTGCCGCTGCGCAATCTGATGGCTGAACCTGACATCGAATACCTCGGCTTTGCGCTCGCGGATTCAATCATCACGCAGCTCTCGTGCATCAAGGCCCTGATCGTGCGCCCGTCATCGGCAGTTGAAAAATATCGCAGCCAGCCCGCCGACCCGCGCCAGGTGGGCCGCGAACTGCAGTTGGATGCGATGCTGACCGGCAGTTACCTCAGATCGGGTGAGAACTTTCGCGTCAACGCTCAGTTGATTGATGTCGCCAACAACGAAGTGCTGTGGCAGGAACGCATTGATCTGAAATTCGACAACGTCATCGAATTGCAGGACCGCATCTGCGATGAACTGATTCGCGGGCTGCGCCTGAATCTTTCGACCGGCGAACAGGAAGCCCTGCGCCACGACGCGCCCGCGAACCCGGTGGCGTATGAGCTTTACCTGCGCGCGCTCGCCTGCCCGCCAAATGACGAAGGCCACAAGCAGGCGCTCGCGCTGCTTGAAGCCTCAGTGCAGCTTGACGCGAATTACGCTCCGGCGTGGGCGGCGCTCGCCGCGCGTTACCTCAATGCGCGGCATTACCTGCGCGATGAAACAATGCTTCAGAAAGCCGAGCGAGCCATCAGCCGCGCGCTTGAAATCAATCCGTCATCGCCCGCCGCGCTCTTCTGCCGCATTCTTTATCACGCTGAACTTGGCGATGTCAGAAACGCCATCAGCGACTGCAAGCGGCTGCTGAAAGTTGCGCCCAACAGCGAATACGCTTACCAGGCGATGGGCCATGCCTACGACTATGCCGGGCTGCCTGACATTGCGCTGACGCTGTTTCGCCGGGCCGTTGAAATCAATCCGACCACTTACCCCTACATCATCGGCGTGATGCTGTATCAGAAAGGCGAATACGCCGAGGCCCGCCGCGAATTTGAAAAGCACCAGGGCAGTTGCCCTGAAGTCACTTTCTGGCTCGGCGTGCTTGACCTGGTGGACGGTCAGCGGGAACAGGCCATCGCGCGCTTTGAAGCCATCCTGAATGAAACCGGCGAGAGCAAGATGCGGGCGATGACTTATGCGATGCTGTGCGCGGTCAAAGGCGCGCGGGCCGAAGGCGCCGCCGCGCTGCAGGCGATTCTCAATTCAGGCGCGCAACTGGCCGGGTATAGTTATTACGTGCTGGCGCCGATTTATGCCCTGCTTGGCGATTTTGAGAACTGCTTTCTGATGCTGCGCGCAGCGATGCGGACGGGCTATGCCAACTATCCGTTTCTGATCTCTGACCCGCTGCTTGAAACCGCGCGCCAGGATGCAGGCTTTGCCCAGGTCGCTGATGAAATGCGTCAGATGCAAACGCAGATGCAACTGCTGCTGATGACGGAGTGAAGCGCGGATATCAGATTGAAACAGGCGAGATTGAGACGATCTGCTTTTCTTTAGCCCGGTGATTTATCGCCTTGTTCTGACCCGGAGTTCTGCCCGAAATGTGCGCTTTGGATTTCGGCCCGCGACGGCGGGCAGCAGCCGGTGCCCCGGTTTGATGAATTCGATCTGTGTGCTTTGGATTTCAGCCCGCGAAGGCGGGCAGCAGAATACAGCCCAGGGTGGAGCGCGAAAGCGCGCAACCCTGGGGCCACTGGCAATGACAGCGCCAGCCCGCGAAGGCGGGCGGCAGAGTCTCGTCAATCAACTGTCGCCCGCCTTCGCGGGCTGGATGATTCAATGGCGCATGCCTGGGGTTGCGGCTGACGCCTTCACCCCAGGCTGTATTCCGTCGCCCGCCTTCGCGGGCTGAAATCCAAAGCGCGCATTTCGCGCAAAACTCCGGGTCAGAACAAGGCGATAAATCACCGGGCTGATGGAACAGCACTCCATTCCCATCTGCCCCGATTTAACTCAGCTCCCATCAGATCAACCTCTATTCCCTGCCGCCCGTGTCATCTGTGACCTGTTTTTTTTTCACTTCCATTCACCCTGCAGCGTGAACGCCGCCCAGAAATAAGGCGCGGCCCAGCGTTTTTGTTGCGCCATTTCAAGCTGCGCCGCGCGCAACGCTGCCGCCGGTCTCAAGCCATCTTTGAGCATCCCGCGATAGAACCGCTTCATCAGTTCTGCGGTGGCGAGGTCATCCACCTGCCACAGGCTCGCCACCACACGCGGCGCGCCCGCATACATAAAGCCGCGCGTCAGCCCGACGAGGCCTTCGCCTTTGATCTCTTTGCCCAGCCCGGTCTGACACGCTGAAAGCACGACGAGATCAGCGTTCAGTTTCAGATTGAAGATGTCGTGCAGCCGCAGAAACCCGTCCTGTTGCCGACCCTGTTCATCAAACAGCGAAAAGACCAGGCCTGAGAGTTCCGGCTGCTGCGCGTTAAGCAGGCCGTGCGTGGCGAAATGGACGATGCGGTACTCGCCCAGGTCAGGATTGAGCGCGGCCCTGCGACTGGCCCGAAAGCCTGTCGCTTTGAGGCCCGTTCCGGCAGCCGCGACCGACAAAATGGCATCAGCCTCTTCGGCAGAAAACGGCAACCGTGCAAAACCGGCGCGGCTGAATGCGGTGCCGCTGACGGCGCGCTTCAATTCAGCGTTGGCGGCAACGACCTTTCCCTGCGCGGTTGTTGCGTCATGCTTTTTCATCACCAGGTGCGGGTCGTTTGCTTCAAAGACCGGATCGGCCAGCACCGCCACAGTCTTTGCTGCGGCCTGCCGGTGTGCAGCCTCGCCGCGAATCACTGCCAGGACTGAAGCTGAAGGCAGATTGATGATTTCGTGATCGGCCAGCAGCGGGTGGAAGTCGGAATTCGGAATTCGGAAGTCAGGAGACTTTCCGCTGACGACCTGCTGGCGCCCTTTCTTCTGACTTCCAACTTCCGGCTTCGGACTTCCGAATTCCGAATTCCGAATTCCGAATTCCGGCTTCGGCAGCACCGCGAAAGGCAGATACGACAGCATCCCAGGCGCCACGATCAGCAGGCGTTTCTGACCGAGCAGCACGATGGCCGGGCCGAGTAGCATCCGGCTCAATATTGAAGCCTGCGTGATGAAGTGCGGGTCAGGCGGCCCCG
>CAYWDW010000624.1:0-3871 GCA_964457105.1 uncultured Heliobacteriaceae bacterium | reverse complement strand
GTCAGTTCAATGACGCCGTTGAAGAGGCCCGCTTTCTGATGCGCACGCGGCGCGAACTGAAACCGGGCGAAAAGGACAATTTCGGCATCGGCACGCCGGACGCGATTCTGAGCCTGCGCGATCAGTTGCTCGGTCCGATTTTCATTGTGGCAATTGCGGTGCCCTCAATCGCGCTCGTCGTGGGCGGCATCGTGATTATGAACATCATGCTCGTGAGCGTCACCGAACGCACCCGCGAAATCGGCATTCGCAAGGCGCTTGGGGCGCGGCGCACAGACATTCTCCGGCAGTTTCTGATTGAAGCCGTCATGTTGTCGGCTTTTGGCGGCGCCGTTGGCGTCTTCATCGCGTGGATTATCGGCCAGGTGCTGACGCGGGTCTTCTTTCGCACAACGCTTTCAGTGACGGCAGTGATTGTGGCCGTTACCGTGTCCGGCCTGGTCGGCATTCTTTCGGGCCTGCTGCCGGCGCGCAAGGCCGCCACGCTTGATCCAATTGTCGCGCTCAGAGCCGAGTGAGAAAGAGCGGTCCGTTGTCCGTGGTCCGTTGTCAGTAGTCAGTAGTCAGTAGTCAATTGTCAGTGGTCAGTGGCAATTGTTCCTGGCCAGAGTGACAACCTGTCACGGACAACTGACAACTGACTACTGACTACTGACAACGGACCACTGACAACTGACAACTGACAACTGACTATGAAACTGATTCGCAGTGATATTTACGAAAATCTGAAGATGGCGCTGTCAACATTGCAGGCGAACAAGCTGCGTTCGTTTCTGACAGTGATTGGCGTGGTGATCGGCGTCTGGACGGTGATGGCGATTGCGTCCATCATCAGCGGCATTGATTATGCGGTGGCCAGTCAGATTGAATCCTTCGGCACCAATTCGATTTTTGTGACGAAGTATGCGCCGGGATTCAGATTCGGGCGCATGTCGCGCGAAGAGCGAATGCGGAAGAATCTGACTTATGAGGATGCCGTCGCGCTGTCGCAACTGCCGACCATCAGCCTGGCCGCGCCGGTACTTGATATTACCAACGACTATTTCGGCAGCAAGCTGTCAGTCAAAGGCGGCGGCAAGGAATCAACTTCGGTGCGGTTGCAGGGCGTCACGCCTGATTATGATCGCGCGGGGATCTGGGTGTTGTCATCAGGCCGCTTTTTTACTGACATTGAAAATTCGAACCGCGAAGAGGTCTGCGTCATCGGCGCTTCGGTGGCCGATGATTTCTTTCCGTTCATGAACGTGCTGGATCGCACCCTGAACATCGGCGGGCGCGAATTCCGCATTGTCGGCGTGCTGGAAAAACGCGCGCAGCTTTTCGGCGGCGGCGATGGCGGCAACGATCAGAACAACATCATCTTCGTGCCGTTTGAAGTGGCCCGTCAGCTCAAACCAGACGCCGAACAGGTCAGCATCATCGCCGTCGCGCGGCCCGGCCTGCTCAAAGCCGGGGTGGATCAGGTCACCGACCTGCTGCGCGTGCGGCGCCAGGTGCCCTTCAATCAGCCGAACAACTTTGAGATTGCAACGGCTGATTCAATCATCGAAACCTTTCGCGCCATCACGGCGGGCGTGGCGATTGCGATGGTCGCGATTTCATCGGTCGGGCTGATGGTCGGCGGCATCGGCGTCATGAACATCATGCTCGTCTCAGTGACCGAACGCACCCGCGAAATCGGCATTCGCAAAGCCATCGGCGGCAGGCGGCGCGACATTATGTGGCAGTTTCTGATTGAAGCGATGACGCTGACCGGCCTCGGCGGGTTTATCGGGCTGGCCGTCGGCTGGGCGACGACGCTGCTCATCAAGCTGATCGTGCCTTCATACGTGCCGATCTGGGCGCCCATCGCCGGACTCTTTTCGAGCATCGGCATCGGCATGATCTTCGGCCTGTGGCCCGCGTGGAAAGCGGCGCGGCTCGACCCGATTGAGGCGCTGCGGTACGAATAACTCAGCGTCCGCGCTGCGCTCTTCGTTCACTCATTTCAATCGGATCAGGAACTTCAGGCGATGAAACCACGCCGCCTCGCCTGAGTTTCGGCGCAATCTCGACGCGGCCAATGATGATCTGGCGAATGCGTTTGGGCAGCACGTACTGCGCGGCCCGAATGATCTTGTCCACCATTCCCGCGATGTCGCCGCCGCCGTCCCAGTGTTCGCGAATCACGTCATCCGGCGTGCGCGCAAACAGCCGCAGCAGCGTCAGCGCGACCAGATAGAGATCATCAATCTGACCAACGAACGGAATGACATCAGGAATCAGATCGAGCGGCGAAACGACATAGACAATCGCTCCGGTCAGAAACGCCTTTTCAGTCAGCGGCACGCGCGAATCAGTGAACAGGCGATAAAGCAGCTTGAGAAAATTCGGGATCAGTAAGAGAGCTTCCTTCAGAAACCCGCGTGACTGCTTCCGTTCGATGCGCATGATTTTATCGGCCATCAATCTTCCTCCTGCTGTTTCGTGCGGTGGCCTTCCGGCCCCCGGTTTGAAAGTTCGCGCGCTTTGATGCTGAATCTGCTGCCGGGGCTGAAAAAATTTATGAATTCAGAAAGAGACTGCGATGAGTCACGAACACCACGCCACCGAAGCCTTCCCGGAGTCCATCGAACTGACTGACGATGAGTCGGTGTTGCAGATCGTCTGGGATGACGGCCACACCAGCCGCCACCGCCTTGACGTGCTGCGCGCCAGTTGCACCTGCGCCGAATGCCAGGGGCATCATCCCTCGCAAAGCAAAAACCTCAAACCCGCACAGTTCCCCGGCATCAGGATCGTTGATTTCGCGCCGGTCGGTCGGTATGCATATCACATCGTCTGGAGCGATCATCACGCGAGCGGATACTTCACCCTCTCCTTTTTGCGCGATCTGGAAAACTCCGCCTGAGTTCAGGCCCTGTATTTCACCTGCACCCGATACCGGGCCAGCACTTCTTCCAGAAAGCCTTCATAGCTGAACTGCGCCGGGTCGAATGACGGGCGAATTTTTTCAAGCAGCGGCATCGCCACGCGCCACGCCAGCCACTGACGCGGATGTTCGGGCAGGTCGCTGCGACGGCGCAGAAAGGCTTCGACCACTTCAATCTCCTGCGGTTCAATCACGCGCACATCGCCGCGAAACTCCACCGGCACGGCCAGCCGCCGCATCGCGGTGTCAATCACTTCGCTGGCAAAAACTTCATCGAATGACGGCGCTTCAGTCGCGCGCTCCTTGATGACGACCGTGCCGGCGACGAAATCACCGATGCGTTTTGAGCGTTCGCTGGCGAAGACGGTGACGATGCCCAGCGAATAAAACGGAAACGGCATGATGTCAGCGCCGCGCAGCAGGTTCCGGGTCAGTGAAGCGAAGAAGTTGGTCGGACGCCCGTCATCGCGGATCACGCGCAGCCGCAGCCATCGCTTGCCCGGCGTCTGCCCGCTCCAGATCGTTTCAAAGATCACGAAGTACCCGAAGACGATGACGAAGATTGCCAGAATCAGCGCCGCCGCCAGCCACAGATTGCCTTCCTGAATGCGGCTCGCAACGCGCCCCTCAAAGCTGCGCGCGCCGGCGCTCAGGTTGTAAAAGAAGATGTAGACAATGATGAGTGTCGCAAGCTGCAACAGATGATCAATCGCGCAGGCGAGGAACCGATTGCCAATCGTCGCCAGCGCAAAATGCAGCTCGACGTGTTCCGGCGTTTCGATGATGAGTGTCTCTTCGGCCACGCGCGGATTCTATATCAGGCCCCGCAGCATTGGTACAGTCCCGCGAGGGCGAGGTTGGTACAGTACCGCGAGCGTGAGCGAGCGGCGCCAGCGGGGAGCGGCGCTGCCGGGTGACGCCGCGCGCACACCCCCCCCGGACAGTAACCCCCACCACACA
>CAYWDW010000623.1:0-3876 GCA_964457105.1 uncultured Heliobacteriaceae bacterium | reverse complement strand
AAGCTATTGTCGCACCAGCTTAAAAATTGACCAGTTTATTTTGGCGAGCCTTCTTCCGAATTCCGACTCCCGAATTCCGTATTCCCCATTTCACCGGCGCGGGCCGACGGTGCGAATAATCATTTCGGTGCCAGGGTCGAGGATCAGATCTTTGTTGCCCTGGACGTAAACCGAGCCGGCGCCCACGCCGCCGCCGATGATCGCGCCGATGGCCGCGCCCTTGCCGCCTCCGGCGATGGCGCCGATGATCGCGCCGACGGCGGCGCCGCCGATGCCACGGGTCGCCGTGTCTTTGGTGCGGCTGCCGGTCTGCACATTGCCTTCTTCGTCAACGGTCTTGACGGTTTCGCTTTCGTAAACTCGTTCGACCTGGGCTTCAAACGGGCCGCTGCGGCCATCGGGCAGCGTGATGGTGTCGAAAGCCAGCAGCATTTCGGTCTTGCCCGTTGCGCGGCCTGAACGGTTGAGCTTTTCGATATGGCCGGTGATGGTCGCGTCAGCGAAATCGCTCGGATCCACCACCACAGCGGTGAAGCGGTCGCCTTCGCGGTTGGTGCGGGTGTGAATCTGCGAAGTCAGGCGAATCTTGAGCTGCGTGTCAGCCGGCACTGAAACCTGGTCACGATAACGGTCGCGGCCCGGCGGGTTATTGCGATCATCACGCGCGCGGTCATCAGCCACACGGTCATCACGGCGGCTGTCAGCATTGCGCTGACGATTTGCGGTCGGATAGTTATTGCGCATCAACTGATCGAGATTGGTCGGCATTGACACCGCATATGGCCGCCCGTAATAGCCATCGTTGTAAGCCATCTCGAAACCGATCTGATAGGCATCCTGATATTCGCGCAGTTCGCCCATGCGGGTTTCATAGGTGCGGTCAGCGCGCTGATAATCCTCGCTGCGGGCAAAATCGCGCGGGTGATTGCCTTCAAAATCGCGCTTGCCGAAATCAAAGCCGTCTTCGTATCCGGCGCGATAACCGAATTCATAAGCGTAGCGATAGGACGAGGCATCGTTGGTGCGCAGCGGCGGGCGCGAACGCGGGCGATTCTGAGCCTGGGCGACGGCGACGAGCAGCAGCATTAAAACCACCAGTCCCGCCATCAGTGATCTGCGATCTGTCATTCTCATAAACGGCTCCTTCCGGGTCGTGATTGTGATCTGGTTCGGGCAGGGGGACGCGTGTTAGTTGTCAGCCACGGGGCGACGGTTGCCAGGACGCCGGCAGAAAGCCAGGTTGATGATTTACCGCCGGCGGAATTTGCTGGTCGCCAGGGCGCGAAAGTCGCTGATGGCCTGTGCTGATTCAAACGCCCGTTTCGGAATCAGGCTGAAGACATCCTCGCCGCAAATCAGCAGAAAGGCGTCAGGACTTTCAAGCATCTGCTGATAAAAGCCCCAGTTCAGGTGCGATTCAGTGGCGCCCTGCAGGTAATGAATCTCCCTGGCAGAAAACGAAACCTGATGTTCGATCCGGTGCAGCGGCTCACGCTTCCAGCGATGCCGCAGGCCGAGGCTGTAGAGCAGCGGCACACTGATAATTGCAATCAGTCCGGTGCCGACGCCGACAATGACAAACAGCCCGTGACCGCCCAGCATCCAGATGGTGATGCCCATCAGCATCAGCGTCGTCCCGGCAATCTTTTCCGGCGCATACTCTGAACTGTGGCGTTTCAAAAAACGCCAGGCCGCGTAATACTCGTCCCAGTTCAGAGAAAACCGGGTGTGAATGGATTCAGTCATTGGACAGTCTCACGATAACCGATGCGCGTGCTGGCCGTGAATTCATCATCGGCCATGCTGACGCGAATGGTCCGCCAGCGTCCGGCGCGGCGCGGGTTGTTCGGTTCATAAGCGATGGTGTACTGCTTGTGCAGTTCGTCAATCAGATCAGAAAAGACCTGCTTGAGTTTGCCGCGCCGCGTCCGCCACCAGGGGCCGCCTTCGCCGGTGATGTAACGCCCGCCGGTTTCTTCGGCCAGTTGCCTGAGAATCAGCGCGGCGGCCTGCCGGGCGGGAATGCGGCGCGCTTCCTTCTGTGTGTTGATCAGATCAATGGCGTAAATCGAAACTCCGGCCTGAAAGGTTTTGCGTTCAGCCTCGTGCTGCGTGGCCTTGCTGTCATCGTCGGCGCCGTCCGACAGCAGAATGATGGCGCGGCGGCGTTCAGGCCGGTCACGCAGTTCTTCAGTGGCTTGCAGAATCGCGTCATAAAGCGGCGTGTACCCTTTGCCCCTGATCTGTTTGAGCAGCGGTTTGAGATCGCCCACCGCGGTTGAGAAATCACGAATCTGCTGCAGCCCGCCTGCGCCGAAAGTGTAAATCGCCAGCACATCATTCGGGCGCAGCCGGTAAGCAAAATCCAGCACTGTGCGGCGGGCGCGATCCATATCTTCGGGCAGCGTGCTGCCCGAAGCGTCAAGCAGTACGGCCACGGCGAGCGGCGCATCTTCGCCAAAAAATTCCTGCACCTTCTGCTCCTGGCCATCTTCCATCACCTTGAAATCGCCCTGGCCAAGGCCCGACACATATCTGCCCTTGCCGTTTCTGACGGTGACATTGATGACGACCTGCTCGGTATTGATCGAAACCGAAGCTTCAGGAATTCCGCTGACCGGCGTGTCCCTTGAGATGAACAGATCGGTAAACCGGTCGCGCATTTCCGGCGTGATGCGAAAGTTCTGCGCCTTGAATTCGCGGCCAAAGGCGGTCAGGAAGTTGGCATCGGTGGCGTGTCCATTGGTCGTATGACAGATGGTGCAACTGGTGCGAAGCTCTGGTTTCGAGCGCGCATCAATCGCGTATAGATTCATGTAATTCGGCGTTCCGACCACCTGCCAGACCATCAGACAGGCAAAGGCGGCGACCACGAGCATGCGGCAAAGCGACTTCAGTGACATACCTCTCATTTCTTCAATCGGTTATGCAAAGGGGAGCGTCTGAATTTCTGTTCGTTTGTTCACAGGCATTTTGCCACAGCCGCCAGTCGTCACCAAATAGCTTATCCTGTTCATCACAGTCCGCGAGCGCGAGCGAGCGCCCCGGTTTGCTGTGCCACGGCGCTCGCGGACTGTAACCCTGCTCGCAAGCCCCTTCAGCTTTCAATCACCCGGCGGCCTTCGATGCGGAATCGCCCGTCGAGAACGAAGGCGGCGGCTTCGGCATAGATGCGATGTTCTTCGGCAAGGATGCGGGCCGACAGCGTTTCGACCGTGTCGCCTGGGTGCACCGGCACGACGGCCTGGCTGATGATTGCGCCGTGATCGAGCTGTTCATCAACGAAATGAACCGTGCAGCCGCTGTACCGGACGCCGTATTCGAGCGCCTGGCGCTGCGCCTCGAGGCCGGGAAACGCAGGCAGCAGCGAAGGGTGAATGTTCAGAATGCGATGCTCGAATTCACGAATGAACCACGACGAAAGCAGCCGCATATAACCCGCCAGACAGATCAGATCAACTCCGGCGCTTTTCAGGGCCGCAGCCATCGCCTGGTCATGCGCTTCGCGTTGTTTGCCGCGATGATCGAGGACGACCGTCGCAAGGCCGCGTTCACGCGCCCGGCCAAGCCCCGCCGCCGTTTCGACGTTGCTGATCACGAGCGCGATTTCAGCGCCAGGAATCTGCCCGGCGCTCACCGCCTCAGCGAGCGCCACCATATTTGAGCCGCGACCGGAAATAAGAATGCCGATTCGTTTCACGCTGATCCTTTGCGAGTGAAGCGCGACCGGCGCCGGTCACGCTTTTGTTTACAGTTACAGTTTACAGTACCGTGCGCGTTACAGCACCGTGCGCGTTACAGCACCGCGCGTGTTACGGTACCGCGCGTGGTATCGTACTCCGCCTGCTGACGCGCGCGATGCGGCAGCGATTCACA
>CAYWDW010000622.1:0-3878 GCA_964457105.1 uncultured Heliobacteriaceae bacterium | reverse complement strand
TCAACTCGGCGCGCTCGAACCGCTGCTGCAGGCTGTGAATCTCGTTTTGGTCTTTGCGAAATATCGGCATAAATCAGCCTCCAATGATAGATGAACGTGCAATCTCAGCGTCGCGGCGGAACGCGCTTCCGCGATCCTTTCTCTTGCACGGGCGGCTTCTGTTCGGCACCAGGGAGAGCGGGTGCGGGCAGATAAGCCGACTCGTAACGCGCCCGGGTGAGGGCACTGATGACGTCGGGAAGGCGTGGGGCTTCCGTCTTCCCGGCCCCGAAGCGAAATGCGGAGGTCAGATCGCCGAAGGTCTTCCGCCGCCAGTCGCTGATGTTCGGCTCGGGGACGCCGGTCCATTTTTCCAGGAACTGCAGGACCGACGTATGATCGAATGGCTCGCTGCACATCCATCCCCCGGCGGTCCACGGCGATATGATAAGGCAGGGGACGCGAAAGCCGCCACCGATGGGGAGGCCTTTCACGAACTCTTTGGGAGTGCCGGGCGGCGGAACCGGGGGCGGAACGTGATCGAAGATGCCGTCGTTTTCGTCGTAGTTCAGGATGAACACGGTCTTCGCCCAGACATCCGGTCGCGCTGCGATGGCGTTCAGTTTGCTGGCGATAAAAGCTGCGCCCGCGGCTGGCATGTAGTCGGGGTGTTCGGACTGCGTACTCGTCGGGATAATCCACGACACAGCCGGCAGCTTGTCGTTCATCGCGTCGTATTCAAACTTACCCTCCGGTTCACGAATCATGCCCCGGTTGTAGAGCCGGGAATCCCGGTCCGCCTGCTGGAACGTCCGAAAGTACTCCAGCATGTTGCAGCCGTAATTGTCATCCTGCTGATAGACCTTCCAGCTCACGCCTGCTTTCTCCAGGCGCTCGGCATAGGTGGTCCAGCGGAACCCGCCCTTGACGGTTTTGTTGCTGATTACCGGGCCGCCGTCGTTGCCGTCCGCGTCAATGGTGCCCGTCATCCAGTACATGCGGTTCGGCCAGGTCGGCCCCATCACGGAGCAGTAACAGGCGTCGCAGATGGTGAACATGTCGGCCAGCGCGAAGTGGAAAGGGATGTCCGCGCGGGTGTGGTAGCCCATGACGTAAGGCGCCCTGGCGCCCTCGACCTTCCGATGAGCGGGCAGCCAGTTGTCCATCTTCCCGCCATTCCAGGAGTCGTGTTGCACGTCCCAGGCATGGCTCGTCGAAGGGATTTTCTGCGCGCTGGTCGCGCGCGTGTCCAGGTGAAATGGCAGCAGGTAGCCCAACGGGTTGGCCGGGTCCGGCTGGTGGAACACGGATTTGCCGCTGGGCAGAATCAGGGCCTTGTTGTCGTCGAAGCCGCAGACTCCGGCGAGCGTGCCGAAGTAGTGATCGAAGGAGCGGTTCTCCTGCATCAGGAGAACCACGTGTTTGATGTCGCGCAGGGAACCCTCGCGAGGCTGATCCTGCGCCAGGACGCGCCGCAGGTTGGGCGGCATCAGATTGGCAGCCGCAGCAACTGCCGCTCCGGCAGCCGCACCCAGGATGCGGCGCCTTGTCATTGGGGTCGAAGCGAAGTCGGTAATGTTGTGGGTCATTCTCTCAGTTCCTCAGCTTTTTGGGATCAATGACGACGTGTCTGATCTTTTTGCGGTTCCAGGTGTAAACGATGTGGACCAGACCGTCGCGCGTTTGAATGACTGCCGGATAGGAATACTCGGCTTCGGGCGGGCCGGGTTCCAGCACGATGACCGGCTGCCAGTTTTTGCCGTCGGTTGAAATCGCCACGTTGAGCGGTGCGCGGTCGCCCCACTGGCCAGGCTTTGTGACGACGTGGTTGTAAACAAGCAGTTGACGGCCATCTTTGAGCGTCACGCCGTCAATGCCGGAGTTGGGATTGGGCAGCGTGGTCGCCGCCAGTCGGCTCCACGTTCTGCCGTTGTCATCCGACCACGATTCAACGATCACGCCCTGACGGCTGCGAAAGAGCGCCTGCAGCCTGCCGCCTTGATGAAAGAAGACCGTCGGCTGAATGACGCCGAATTCCTTGCCGTCATTGATCGGGTCAGTGCGCTGCCACGTTTTGCCCAGGTCCCGTGTGCGCTCGAAATGCACGCGCCAGCCGTGATCTTCGGTGCTTGACGGGCAGAGCAGTTCGCCATTCGATAATTCCACCGGTTTGTTTTTGATCGGCCCGGCAATGCCGTCAGGCAGACGCTGCGGCTTCGACCACGTTTTGCCGCCGTCAGTTGAAGTCATCAGCAGGCCCCACCACGTCGCCGGACTCGGCCCGACTTTATAAAACAGCAGCAGCGGCCCGCGCCGGGGCTGATGCAGCACAGGGTTCCACGTCGGGTAACGTTTGTCGGGCGATTCGACGCCGTTGGCGACTTCAACCGGCGGCGTCCATTTGCCGCCTTCAAAACGTGACAGCCAGATGCCGACATCCGGGTGTTTCTCCTTCGTGCCGCCAAACCACGCGGCGACCAGACCGGTTTTCGTTTCGGCAATCGTCGCAGCATGGCATTCAGGAAACGGCGCGGTTTCATAAATGAATTCACTGCTGACGATGGCCGGTGAAGTTGTTTGCGCCGCGCTCAGCACAGGCAACACGCTGAGCAGGGACAGCAGAACGAGGCGAAAGCAAGCGGGGTTTTGCAGGTTCATAGGCAAGGCATCATACGATCAACGCCCTGAAAATCAAGCTCGGCGCGGCAGCTCAGAGTTGACAGCGGATGCAGCGCTTCTTACTCTGTCGGGCCTGCGCCGCATTCCGTGACCAGACAGACTGATGAAAAGAATCGCCTTTGCCACCTGTGACAAACTGCCTGAGCTGACGGCTGACGACCGCCTGGTGATGCCTTATCTGTCTGAGCGCGGCATCAGCGTCAGCCCGCTGATCTGGAACGACGAAACAGCCCGGCTGGCTGATTATGACTGCATCGTGATCCGGTCGTGCTGGGATTATCACTACCAGCCGCAGCAGTTTTTGCAGTGGCTCAGTCAGCTTGAAGCGCAGGGCATCAGATTGTGGAATCCGAAGCCGGTGGTAACCTGGAACCTGAACAAGCTTTATCTGCGTGAACTGCACGAGCGAGGCGCCATGATTCCACCGACGCTCTGGTTTGAGCCAGGCGCGCAGGCCGATCTGCGCGCGATCCTTGAAACACAGGGCTGGCAAAGGGCTGTCGTCAAGCCGCTGATTTCCGCCACCGCTTACCGCACCTGGGTGACGACTCCCGAAACGGCGCCGCGTCAGCAGGGCGCGTTTGCCGAGCTGCTCGCTGACACCGGCGCGCTGGTGCAGCGTTTTGTTGACGAAGTGCAGTCGGAGGGCGAATGGTCGCTGATCTTCCTGCGCGGCGCATTCAGCCACGCCGTACTCAAACAGGCGCAGGCGGGCGATTTCAGAGTGCAGGAAGAGTATGGCGGGACTTCGCTGGCTGCCACCCCGCCGCCATTTCTGATCGAACAGGCGCAGCAGATTCTGGCGCGCGTGAATGAAAAGCTGCTTTTCGCCAGAGTGGACGGCGTGCAGTCCGACAAGCAACTGTGCCTGATGGAACTGGAACTGATCGAACCGCATCTTTTTCTGGGCACTGACGCCCACGCCCCGGCCCGCTTCGCGGCGGCTATTGCTTCAGAAAAGTGAAGTTTGACAAAGCCTGACCCTGCCGGTACCCTTCATTTTTTAGTGCTTTCAGCAATTTTGCCCCTGTCTCAATCAGGATCACCAGTGAGCATTATGACCGGACACGAAATCAGAAACATCTTCCTGAAATACTTCGAGCGCCACGGCCACAAGGTCGTCAAATCATCACCGCTGCTGCCGGCCAACGATCCGACGCTGCTGTTCACCAACGCCGGCATGAATCAGTTCAAGGATGTCTTTCTCGGCATCGAGCAGC
>CAYWDW010000621.1:0-3882 GCA_964457105.1 uncultured Heliobacteriaceae bacterium | reverse complement strand
GGGTCATCAGGAGATCGAAATCGGCCTGACCAGACTCTGGCGCACCACCGGCCAGGAAAAATACCTGAAGCTGGCGAAGTTCTTTCTGGATGAACGAGGCCGCGCCGATGGTCACAAGCTTTATGGCGAATACAGTCAGGATCACCTGCCCGTCCGCGAGCAGCGCGAGGCCGTCGGCCACGCCGTCAGAGCCGGTTATATGTATTCAGGCATGACCGACCTGGCGGCGCTTTACCAGGACCCGGCGCTGGCCACCGCGCTGGACCATCTGTGGACGGATGTTCATCACCGCAAGATTTATCTGACCGGCGGCATCGGCGCGGCAGGCGGCCACGAAGGCTTTGACAAGGCTTATGACCTGCCGAACCTGACGGCTTACTGCGAAACCTGCGCGGCTATTGCTGATGCGTTGTGGAATCAGCGGATGTTTCAGTTGTCTGGCGATGGCCGGTACATTGATGTGCTCGAACGCATTATTTACAACGGCCTGCTGTCGGGCGTCGCGCTTGATGGCAAAACTTTTTTCTATCCGAATCCGCTGGAATCTGACGGGCGCTATGAAAGAAAGGAATGGTACGCCGTCGCGTGCTGTCCGCCGAATATCGCCCGCTTTCTGCCGCAGCTTCCCGGCTTCGCCTATGCACAGCGCGACGATCAGCTTTACGTCAACCTGTTTATGGCCGGCACCGTCAGCCTCAACCTCGCCGGACAGCGGGTGCGGATCAGGCAGGTCACGAATTATCCCTGGCAGGGCGACATCAGACTGAAGATCGAACCTGAAAAACCAGGCCGGACTTTTACGCTGCTGATGCGCCTGCCCGGCTGGGCGCGGAATGAAGCCATGCCAGGCGATCTGTATCGCTTTGCCGACGCTTCAATCGAACGTCCGACGCTCAGCATCAACGGGCGGCCCCGGCAGTACGAAGTCAGCAAAGGTTACGTGGCCATCAATCGCCGCTGGCGAAAAGGCGACACGATCACGCTCAGCCTGCCGCTGCCGGTGCGCCGCGTCGTCAGTCACGAGCGCGTGGCAGACAACATCAACAAGGTTGCGCTGCAACGCGGCCCGCTGGTTTATTGCGTCGAATGGCCCGATGTCGCCGGCGGCCATGTGGTCAGCCTCGTGCTGCCCGACAAAGCGGCAGTGACCGCGCAGTCGCGCCCGGAACTGCTCGGCGGCGTGACCGTCCTCAACGGCACGGCGTTCAGTTTGCGCCGCCTCAGCCGCGACCGCAGCGTCCGGGAACAGGTTCGCTTCACGGCCATTCCGTATTATGCCTGGGCACATCGCGGCAAGGGTGAAATGGCGGTCTGGCTGGCGCGCACTGAATCGGCAGCGCGTCCGCAGCCCGCCTCGAACCTGCAGCGCGAATGAAGCCGCCTGCCAGGGCAATGACATTGAATTAAGCCATGGAAAAGCAGGCAGAGAGATGACTGCAACATTCGGAAATAACGAAACAGACGGAAACAGCACTGACCAGGGTCTGAAGCTTTCCGTTCCTTCCGTTATTTCCGAATGTTGCAGTCATCTCTCTGCCTCTTAATTCAATGTCATTGCCCGGTCAGGGTCGCTTTCAGGCCGATTTTGCGCATCTTTCATCTTCGCGTTTGCTCTTTGGCCCGGCCTCTTGACGCGCGCCTCAGGCAGGGGTATAAACCGGGCACCAGACAGGTTGGATAGTCCATCATTTGCTTTGCCGGGAAATAAAAAGCCAGCGGAAGTTTCGCGGCGATCAGCAGCTTCACTCAATAACTGAAATTCGGGCGCAGCGTCACAGCCGAGGGCTGACAGCCTGCGTCAGGACAGCACCGCCGTCGGCCCGCGACCAGCCCCGGTTGCCAGCCGACAGCAGCTTCATTTCAACCACACGCAATAAGGAGAAACAATGAAGATCACTCCAGGAAGAAGCGCCTCATCGCTGGCCATCACGGCACTATGCCTGCTCGTGATCCTGGTGATGGCTGGCTCAGCGCGGGCGCAGACCTTTACGGCCACGCTGACCGGCACCGTGACCGATGCCGGCGGCGCGGCGCTGCCGAACGTCAAGGTCGTCGCCACCAACCAGGGCACCCGGCTTGAATACACTGCGGTGACGAGCGCCTCCGGCGTTTACACAGTCCCCTTTCTGCCGGTCGGCTCGTATGTCGTGACGGTCGAAGCGACCGGTTTCAAGAAACTGGTGTCCAACGAAATCACCCTTGAAATCAATCAGACGGCCCGCATTGATCTGACGCTTCAGGTCGGCGCCGTCAGCGAACAGGTCACCATCGAAGGCGTCGCGCCGGTGCTGCAAACCGAAAACGTCACGGTCGGCAATGTCATCAGCGGCAACACGACCACCAACCTGCCGCTCAACGGGCGCAACTTTCAGCAACTCACCCTGCTTGTGCCCGGCACCATCAACCCGAATCCGGGCGGCTTCACCGCCGTCGGTCAGGGCGCGCAGGGACGGCCTTATGTGAACGGCAACCGCGAACAGGGCAACGCCTTCCTGCTCGACGGCATTTCGGTTGACGAAACGATTGACAACCGCATCGGATACAAACCGAACGTGGATGCCATCGCTGAGTTCCGCGTCGAAACGTCGAATTCGTCCGCCGAGTTCGGCAACGTCACGGGCGCGACCGTCAACGCTACGCTCAAATCAGGGACGAACGATTTTCACGGCAACGTCTTCGAGTTCCTGCGCAATGACGCGCTCGACGCGCAGACGTGGGCCAACAATCGCAACGGCGTCAAGACGAAGCCGAAGCTGCGGCAGAATGTTTTTGGCGGGACGATTGGCGGCCCGATCATCAGAAACAAATTCTTCTTCTTTGCCGATTATCAGGGCATCGTGCAGCGCACGGGCGGCGGCGGCTCGGTGAGCGTCGCACCGCAGGCGTGGCGCACGGGCGATCTGTCAACGCTCTCGAAATACATTCGTGATCCGCTGAAAGCGGGCGTGTGCAATGCCACCGATCAGACGGCCTGCTTTGCCGATGGCGGCGTGCTCGGCAAAATTCCGGCCAATCGGATTGTGAACCCGGTGGCGAAGGCGCTGTTTGCCGACACGAGCATTTATCCGCTGCCGAGCCGCATTAACACCGCGAACGGGGTGGGCATTCTCGATGTGATCACGGCAGCCAAAGTGGACAGCCATCAGTTTGACGTCAAGCTTGACGCGCGCCTGAGTGACAAGGACAACTTCTCAGGCCGCTACTCCTTCAACGATTACAAGCAGGCGGGCATCAAGGGCGCGCTGGCCGTGATTCCGACCTCGGCGCAGGACAGCCGCCCGCAGAACATCGCCCTCAACTGGACGCGCACGATCAGCGCCACCGTGGTCAATGAAGCCCGCATCGGCTTCAACCGCGCGACCTTCATTACCGACGCGGCTTTTGACTGGGCGGGCCTGGGCAATGGCGATCAGAAACTCGGCATTCCAGGCGGCCAGGCCGTGCCAGGCGTCAGTTCGATTGTGTTCGGCAGCGGTCTGAGCAACATCGGCGCGATTGGCACGAATGAAAACAACGTGACCAATACCTTTCATTACGGCGATAACCTGACCATCCTGCACGGCAGCCACACTTTCAAGATGGGCGCGCAGTGGCAGCGTTATCAGCAGAACCGCTTTTATGCGGGCAACAACGGCGCGCTCGGGGTTTTCAGCTACGGCACAACCTTTACGGGGGTGGCCTTTGCTGACTTCCTGCTGGATCAGCTTTCAGGCAAGGGTCTGGGCGGCGTCAGCGGGACCAACAAAGGCAAGTGGGGTCATCGTCAGAATCGCATCGGCGCCTTCTTCCAGGACGACTGGAAGGCGCGCCACAACCTGACGCTCAATCTTGGCGTGCGCTGGGAATACACCTCGCCTGTGGTTGAAGTGGCCGACCGGCAGT
>CAYWDW010000620.1:0-3896 GCA_964457105.1 uncultured Heliobacteriaceae bacterium | reverse complement strand
TACTTGTACGCCTTCAACTATGCGCTCGTTTTCTGGTTCTCAACGTCCTGCTGGCGCCGCTCTTTCGGACACCAGACGATCTGGCGCCTGCTCGAATAAACCACAATGTGGTTTGACTTGTCTTTATTCAGGCTCATCGCGGGACGACACCGCGATGAGCTATCCAATGTCAACGGCACAGCGGATTGTGCTGCGCTCTCAGGCTGAAGCCGTTCCGCTTCGCACTGGCCCTGATCTCCTCACGAATAAATTCGGGGGCTTTACGGGCAAGCTGGTAAATCAGACAGCAGTGATGGAAAATAGCCGCGTCATTCCGTTAGTGTCAATCCCACACCAGCAACTGAGAGGAATCGGTAATGTCAGAGGCAGGGCGGCTCGTTTTGCCTGAGCAGGGCAGCAGACGCATCAGCTTCAAGCGCCCGGAAAAACAGGATTGCCGCGTCGGGTCAGGTCACAGCGGCTGACCTGCCTGCGCTTTTCGTGGCCGTGAATCACCAACCTGCGGGAGCCTTATGAACGACGATCAGCAGCGGAAGAATCAGATGTGGTTTGCTCTGTTGATTCTGTTTGGCATCAACACCATGAACTTTTTTGACCGGCAGATTCTGGCGTCGGTCACGGAGCCGATTCGCAAGGAATGGCTGCTCAGCGATACCGCGATGGGCTGGCTCGGCACCGCCTTTACGCTGCTCTATGCGGCGGTCGGCGTGCCGCTCGGACGCTGGGCCGACCGGGGGCGGCGCACAAAAATCCTGGGCATCGGCGTGACCGTGTGGAGCCTGTTCACGGCGGCTTCAGGCATGGCTTGGAATTACTGGTCGCTGTTTGTCGCCCGCATGGGCGTGGGCATTGGCGAAGCGAGCTGTTCACCGGCGGCCAATTCGCTGATCGGTGATTACTTCCCGGCGGCGAAGCGGGCGCGGGCGATTTCGATTTTTATGCTCGGTCTGCCGATTGGCATTTTTCTGAGCAACCTGCTGAGCGGCCTGATCGCCAAAACCTGGGGCTGGAAGATGACCTTTTATCTGGCCACGCTGCCGGGGCTGTTGCTCGCGGTGCTGGCCCTGCGGATTCGTGAGCCGAAACGCGGCGGCGCCGAAGAACATCACGTCGCTGATTCCGGCGCCAGCGCTTCCTTTTGGGAGCCTTACGTGAAAGTGCTGAGCATTCCAACCATGTGGTGGATTGCGCTCTCAGGCGCGCTGCATAATTTCAATGCTTACGCCGTCAATGCGTTTATGCCGGCTTACCTGGGGCGCTATCACGGCCTGAATTTGCAGGAAGCCAACACGATTGCCGCCTTCACGCTGGGCGCGGTCGGCGTGGTCGGACTGCTGGGCGGCGGGCTGGCTGCGGACTGGGCGCGACGGTGGCGACCGGACGGGCGCATGCTTTTATCGGCGCTGGCGCTGCTGATTTCAACGCCGTGCATTTATCTGGCGCTCAATCAGCCGAAAGGTGCAATTACCGGTTTTATGGCGTTGATGGGCCTGGGGTGGATGCTGATTTACGTTTATTACGTCACGGTCTATCCGGCGGTGCAGGACGTGGTTGAGCCGGGCTTGCGCGGCACGGCCATGGCGCTCTATTTCTTTGCGATGTACGTCCTCGGCGGCGCCTTCGGCACTTCAATCCTGGGGATGCTGAGCGATCATTTTGCAAAGCAGGCAATGAGCAGTGCGGGCGCTGGCGCGATGTCAGAAGCCTTCAAGGCCGCCGGTCTGCACAATGCCTTTTATGTCGTGCCGGTGGTGTCGCTCGTGCTGGCGCTGGTGCTGTTTGCCGGTTCGCGGACGGTGGCAAGGGATATGGAAAAACTGCAAAGCCGACTGCGCAAATCAACCGCTGTGCCCCAGGCCGCCGCCAAAGCCTGAAGCGGCTGAACGTAAAGGGGACGGGGAGACGGGGGGACGGGGGGACGGGGAGAAGTTGAAATCAGAAGATACCTTTTCTCCCCATCTCCCCATCTCCCCGTCCCCTCGTCACGTTTTCAGCCGAGCGCGTGGCTGACGGCTGCGACGATTTTCTGTTCTGCCGGGAATCCGAACCAGCCTTTTTTGATGACCACCCGATCATCAACCCAGACGGTGAATTCGCCTGCATCGCCTTTGACCAACTCGGCTTCAACGCCGAGCGCCTGTCTGAGGGCCGCTGCCGCACGGGCAGCGCGAGGCTGATAGCCTCACCGCGTTCAATGCCTGATGATGACTCGTTTCATCGTGCTGCCTTTCTGTTGGAGATTATTTCAAGCAGGCCACCAGGGCTTTAGTATAACCCACCGATTCGGCCAGTCCCGGCAGCGGGTCGCTGCCATCCTTTTCATATTCCCAGCCGACCAGGTGCTGATAGTTGATCTTCAGCAGCGCCTGAAAAATTGCTTTCAGATCAAGGATGCCGCGCCCCGCTTCAATCGGCGTGTTTTTCGCGCCGAGCGCCGAGATGTCTTTCAGGTGCAGATCATAAAGGCGGGCGCGACATTTGACGATGGCTTCAGCCGGATTGACTCCGGCGCGGGCCGTGTGGCCGACATCAATGCACAGGCCGATGCGCGGGTCGTATTTCGAGATCAGATCCATCGCGTCATACGGCGACGGGAAGTAGCCTTTGTCCTCAGGGCCGTGATTGTGAATCGCCAGCCGGAGGTTGAATTCCTTGACGAGTTGATCGAGCAGCGGAATCGCGTCACGCCGCGGCGCACAGACAATCGTCGGCACGCCGATGTCCCTGGCGTATTCAAAGCCCCGGCGAATTTCAGCCTCCGTGCCGCGCATGCTGACGTTGCCCACGCTCAGCGGAATCAGCCCGGCCTGGCGAAAGAGTTGAGCGCGCTGCTGACGCTCTTCGGTGCTGTGGCTCAGGTCAATGTGGTTTTTGACGTTCTTGATGGAAACGTATTTCAGGCCGACGCGCTGAATGTTTTTGATGGTCTGTTCAAGCGGAAATTCGCGGAAGGTGTAAGTTGCGACCCCGACTTTCAGCCCGCGCCACGAGTCTTCATCGGGGCCGGGCGTCAGCGCCGAAACTGTGGTCGGCAGGTTCATCAGCGGAAGCGCCGCGCCAGCCAGCGCCGCAGTTTTCAGCAGATTACGACGGGAAAATGTCTTCTGATTATTCATTGCAGAGTCTCCTGATGAAATTATCGTTGTTTCAGGTCAATGTGCAATTGCGTGTCAGGGACAGTCCGCGCGCGGACTGTCTCAGCGGATGAGCAGTTGCCGATGCTGCGTGAACGCCCCGCGCAGGTCGCGCACCAGCCGATCCTGCAATGATTGCAGTTCACGATACAGCGCCGCGCGGGCGGCATCAGGTCGCGTGCGCGTCGCTTCATCGAGCGTGACGTAACGATCTGTGAGTTCTTCGATGCGGACCATTTCGCCCCGGCTTCGGCGATCTGCCCACAGGGCCTGCAATGCGGCCCCGAAAGCGGCGCCTTCCTGGTTCTGCACGCCGACGACTTCGGCATTGAACACATCGGCCATAATCTGCCGCCACACCGCTGATTTGGCGCCGCCGCCGGTCACGCGAATTTCACGCGGGCTGATGCCGAGTTCGCGCAAGCGGTTGAGGCCGTAATTCAGTCCGAGTGTCGTGCCCTCCATTGCGGCGCGCGCGAAATGCGGCGCGTCAAAGGTCTGTTCACGAATGCCGAACCAGACGCCGGTGCCGTCGGGCACGTTCGGCGTGCGTTCGCCTTCAAAGAACGGAATCAGCAGCAGCCCGTCAGAACCCGCGGGCACTGAGGCCGCCGCCGCTGACAACTGTTCGTGCGACAAATCGAAACGATGCCGCACCATTTCAGTCGCCACCGTCACATTCATCGTGCAGACGAGCGGCAGCCACCTGCCGGTTGAATCGCAGAACGCCGCGACTTCGCCCTGCGGATCAATGACCGGTTT
>CAYWDW010000619.1:0-3900 GCA_964457105.1 uncultured Heliobacteriaceae bacterium | reverse complement strand
CTCCGTTGCGGAAAGGTGGGTGAAGGACTGAGCAGGTGTTGACAAAATCGGCAGAAAGGTATCCAAACCGCCGAGGAGGCGGTTATGGAACCAATCAAACTCTGGGGGCGCAATGGTGAGGCCGTGCGCCGTGGAATTGAAGCGGGCCAGATTCTTCATCTCGATACGGCCAGTGAAGAAATCACCGATGAATTCCTGCTCTTTGCCATCAATAGCGGCCTGCTGCGGCAGTGGAGTGATGGTTTTCCAGACCCGCGCCGTTGGCCACAGATCAAAATGGACGTGCTTCTGGCGGCCCATGTGGCGGGGCGTTTTGCTGGCATCTATTCGTTGCGCAAAACAGGTTTTGTCTTGCGCTCAGCTTGGGTCCTGGGGGCTTTGGGCTATTCGGTCCAGGTGTTGGAACCAGAGCGTGGGGTGAGTGCGCGTGGGACGCGCGACGACAAATTGATGAGTGGGGATGTACTGCGAAAATTGTTGGTGAAGTTGGAACAGGTGGTGAAACCGAAAGCCGACGAGTCGCTGCCTCCAGGAGCGACCATCAAGGTTCGGGCGCGGCTGTCCCGGCGTGCGGTCAAGCAGGTGGATGATCAGGAGCAGATTGAACGGCGTGGACGCGCCGTGGCCGAGCGATTGATTGATTGGTACAACCACTGTGTGTCTCCGGCGATGCTTGCCTACGCCCAGGTGGGAACAGGTCGGCGGCTTCAGATCCTCGATACGACGCCGGTCGAGGTCGCTTTAACGACCGGAACCTATGAATGCAGCGGGGTGGTGCGTGATGAAGACGGCGCTCTGCATCGTGGTTATAAGGTGGCCACATTGCGGACGCTGCTGGATTTGGCCGGGATTATCACCGGTGTGCGGATTGGGCCGATTCAGCAACACGATTTGCCTCTGAGCCTGCCGTTGCTACGAGATCAGAGTTTGCTGCAGGCGGGCGATCTGCTGGTGATGGATCGCGGTTTTCTGGATGGCGAGACGATCACTTACTTGAAGAAGGAGCGGGCCGTGGATGTGGTGATCCCGCTCCGGGCCGATATGTTGAGTTACCAGGAAGCCGTCGCGTTGGCGCAAGCGGCCAGGGTGTGGAGACCACATCCCAGTCGAGAGGAGCAAGAGATTGCTTTCGTCGAGGGGGTTGAGCACATTTACGATCAGTGCCAGGTCAAGCTCAACGCCTGTGTCATACGCTTCTACAATGAGCGGAAGCGCGCCACCGATTATATTGTGCTGGTGACGACTGACGAGCGGATGCCAGGTGAATGGATTGTGCGGCACTACGAGCAGCGTCCGGAGATTGAGCAGGATTATCAGCAAATGAAGAGCGGTGGCTGGCTGTTGCAAAAGCTCACTTCGACACGTTACAGCGAGACCGTCTTCTATTTGCTGACGGTGTTGCTCAGTTACAGTCTCTATCATTTGTTTGCCAACACACATGCCGGCGCGCGTTTCGCGGAGAAAACGCGCGCCGCTATCGCCTTGGAGCAGTTGCGCTCACGCCGCACCCACGTCATCGCTTACGCGGGTGGTTACTTTGAAATTTTTGAGACCTTCGATTTCGTTCGTTTGGCCCTGCAACTGTCCCAAACCGCGCGAGAACGATTAAGCGACTGGCTAGAGCAGCACCTGGATCGGGTGGGAAAAACGTAATCCTGACCCTTCTACGGCAACCCCCAACCTTTCCGCAACGGAGGATGAAAGTCATGGCGGCAAAAATCAAAGTGGTTTCAAGGCGGCGGCCTGTGCTATATTCCGGCCCGTTTCGCAGCAGCCCCTTCAAATCAGCGGCCCGCTGATTCCGCATCCGCAAACAACCCTGCCAGACGATTCTTAACCCTTTCCGGTGTGAACGCGCTGACTGCCTTACTGCTCAACCTGAACCTGCGAGATCAGCGCCTGATCGGGCAGGTCTGCGGCGACGATCTGTCGGAGGCGCGCCGACTGCTGATGCAGATAAGACTTCATTTCATCGGGGGCGGTCGGCGGCGTCAGCGTAATCGGCGGATGATAGATCACCGTGACGCGGTGCGGGCGCGGAAAGCGATGATGCGGCGGGAAGGCGGCGTATCCGCCGATGATAGTCACCGGCACGACCGGCGCGCCGGTTTCCAGCGACAGCCGGATGAAGCCGGGCTTGAAGGGCATGATTTTGCCGGTGCGGGTGCGTCCGCCTTCGGGAAAGATCATCAGCGGGCCACCGGCGGCGAGTTGTTTTGCGGCTTCGCGCAGGGCCGCGCGGTCGCCGGCTTCCAGGCGGACGGGAAAGCCGCCGTAATAACGAATCAGCGAACCGAGCAGCGGCATTCTGACAAAGCGATCCCAGGTCATATAGCGCATCGGGCGGCTGACGGGCGTGCCAACCCAGATCGGGTCAAGGTAGCTGACGTGATTCGGCGCCATGATGAATGGCCCGGTGCGCGGCACGTTCGCCAGGCCGCGATATGAAATGCGAAAGTACAGGCGGCAGATGATCCACGTAATCAGGCGTGACAGATGAAATACCAGCAAATTGCGCAACTCCCGAATCAGAATGTGTGCCTGGTGCCGCGTCACCACGACGGGCTGGCGCGCGGGGCTGACTGATCTGGCAGCGGCGTATTGTGCCTGAAGCCGCCCGGCCAGGCAATCGGCAGCGCGACCCGCGCCGGACAACTCAGAGTCAGAGCTATGGAAACCTCGAAAAATTCAGAACCGGAAATTTGCGGCGCGCTGGAAGCGGTCAGTCTGCCTGATGTGTTGCGGCGGATTTATACCGGGCGGCGCACGGGTGAACTGGTCGTGATGAAAGACCACGTGCGGCGGCGCGTCTTTTTTGAACTGGGGCGCGCCATCTTTGCCACGTCAAACCGGCGGGGTGATCGGCTGGGCGCGTTTCTGGTGCGGCGCGGTGACATTACTCCGGCGGTTTTTGAGATGGTGGATGGCATGGTGCCGCGCGGTCAGCGGTTCGGGCAACTGCTCGTTGAGATGGGACTCGTGACCGAAGATCAACTGGCCCAGGCCGTCCGCGAACAGATTCTGGCCATTATCTATTCGCTGTTTGAATGCACGCATGGAACATTTGAATTTACCGCCTGCGTGACGGCCAGTGTGCCGGAGGATTTGAAGCTGGAGCTTTCGATGGCCGACATCATTCTGGAAGGCGTCGGGCGCATTCGGGACCTGGCGGTGGTGCGGCGCGGCATGGGCGATCTGAACCGGCTGATTGCGCCGCATGCTGATCCGCTGCTGCGGTTGCAGCAGGCCACGCTCCGTCCGCCCGAACAGGATTTGCTCGGCCAGATTACTGAAGCGACTGACCTGCTCGGCATTCTGGTCTTCAGCCAGCATCCGGCTGCCGATACGATTCGCGCGCTCTACGGGCTGATTTCAGCAGGATTTCTGACGTGGGCTTCCGCGCCGTCCGCGAAGGCCCTGCCGACGATGATGGCGCTGGCTGATTACGCCGAATCGCTCGAACCGGCTGAAGACAACCTGCCTGCCGAGCCAGTCGAAGCCGCGCCGTCGGCAGAAACCCTGCTGGAAATCGCCGCGCCGGTGTGGCCGACGGATGACGCCGAGCAGGGACTGGTCATTGAACTGACGCCGGGGTTGCCTGTCAGCGAAGAACTCGCGCCTGAGATCATGGCGGTGATTGGGCCTGAACCTGAAACGCCGTCATTGCCCGCTGATAATTCAGACAGCGATTCAGAGCTGATGCCGGAGCAGGTCGGGCAGGCTGGCGATTTGTCGCCGACCGGCGAAGGCGCGCCTGACGAGTACAACGACAAGGTGGCGGCAATCTTACCTGTGGCAGATGAACCATCCGGCCTGAAGACAGAAAAGTGAGCCGCCATTCAGGCGTTCGGCGCAACCCGCCCGCTCGTGCCTGCCTCGCCTTGCCCTGCCCGTTGGCCA
>CAYWDW010000618.1:0-3901 GCA_964457105.1 uncultured Heliobacteriaceae bacterium | reverse complement strand
GCCGGGTTCGGTGACGGGTGGGTGATCACAGTTGAGTTTACCAAACCGGTCAGAGCTTATTCGGTTCTCGCTTACGGTCAGACGACCAATTCTGAATCAACACACAGCCGCGATCAGATCGAATTGTTTGCGCGTCATCAGTACAAAAAAATCTGGTTCAGCGAGGCTGACATCAAAGCGCATCTCGAACGCGAATATCAGCCCTGAAAAGCCCGGCGTCGGCAAAACGCGACGGCAGCCTGAAACTCAATGCTTCAGGCTGCCGTCGCGTTTTCATCCCGGACGAATTTTCGATCAGGCGCTTACTGCGCGGCGACAGTCACGCTTTCAGGACTGACTGAACGCTGCGCCAGGTTTTTGTTCGGAGCCTGGAGCAGCGCACGCTCGCGGCCTGACCTGGCTGACTGGTAGCCGACAGCGTCGCCGCCGGGCCAGACCTGACCGAGAAAATACTGATCGCCGTATTTTCTGAAGACCAGCCGCGCCCGCTCCTGACCGGGCAGGGCCTGGACGCTTGACGTATTGATGAGCGCCGTCCGGTGATGGTCATCAGCGCTTTGAATCATCAGCATCCCGTTGTTATTGAGCGGGCGCACAATGTATTGGCCGGCTGGCAGGGTCTGGCTGCCGACTGAGAATTCAAACGGAATGGTGGCTTTGATTCTCATCTCCGGATTGGCAAACACAATGCTCGCCGTCAGCATCAGCGCCAGGCTCAGGATAGCAGCAAATCTGAACGTGTTTCGTTTCATCACATTTCTCCCCGGTTGTTGACGAGGCCACAGTTCACCCTGCCCAGGCAGAGGCCTGCGCCCTCGTGGTTCGTCATTAACTTTTTAGCAGCGATTTTCTTTCGCCCTCACCTGAATAAGCGTAATCTGCATCCCGAAGTGCCAACGCCATCGGATATTTTTTTCGGCGGTCACCTGATCGCGGCTGATGAAGGCTGAACTCTGCGGTCCACGGTTTGTAACCTGTCGCAGTGAAGACTCTTTTTTCAGGAAAGTGATGGTCAGCAAATGACGACGCGCACGCCACAGGAAGTCACGCAACTGCTCGCCGCCTGGAGTCACGGAGATCAGGCCGCGCTCGATGAATTAATGCCGCTGGTTTACGGGGAGCTGCGCCGCCTGGCCCGGCGTTATATGAACCGCGAGAACCCCGGTCACACGTTGCAGACCACGGCGCTGGTTAATGAAGCTTATCTGCGCCTGGTTGATGTGCGTGAAGTGCAGTGGCAGAACCGCGCCCATTTCTTTGCCGTTGCGGCACAGATGATGCGCCGTATTCTGGTTGATCTTGCGCGCAGCCGTCAGAACCTCAAACACGGTGGCGAGGCACAGCAGGTGTCGTTTGATCAGGCGCTGACGGTTTCGTGGGAACGCCGCGCTGAACTGGTGGCGCTTGATGAGGCGCTCAATGCGCTGGCGGCGCTCGACCCGCGCCAGGCCCAGGTCGTTGAGTTGCGCTTTTTCGGCGGCCTCAGCAACGAGGAGACCGCCGAAGTGCTGAAGGTTTCAGTCGGCACCGTCCGGCGTGACTGGAGCCTGGCGCAGGCGTGGCTGTACCGCGAACTGAGCAAAGGCAGCGGATAAAACAAAGAGCCGGAATTCACCGCAACACTGGTGAAGTGCGGCTGTTCAGCGAGGCCCGCTGAAGCCGCGCAGTCAGGTGTTTCATGACATCGCTCACTGGTCAGTGCTAAACTGCGCGCGCGGTCATTTTGCGCGGTCACTCCTGCGGCATTCATCAGGCATCCGATTCACAATCATCCTGGGATCTCAACTTATGCAAACCACTTTGACACGATTCTGCGGCGTCGCGCTGTTGCTGGCGCTGTGTGCGCTCACTGCCGTTTACGCACAAAAGCCCGCGAGCGACAAGCCGGAAGCGGTCGGCATGTCGTCCGAACGGCTGCAACGCATCAACCAACTGATCGAACGCAAAATCAAAGAGGACAAACTGGTCGGCGCGGTGACGCTGGTGGCGCGGCGCGGCAGGGTCGTGCATCTTGCCGTCGCAGGCCAGGCCGATGTCGAAGCCAGCAAGCCGCTCAAAAGCGATGCGATCTTTCGCATCTACTCGATGACGAAACCCATCACGACCGTCGCGGCGATGATGCTTTACGAAGAAGGCAAATTTCAGTTGGATGATCCGGTGGCGCGCTATCTGCCCGAATTCAAGGACGTGCAGGTGTATGGCGAAGGCGGCGCGCTCGTGAAGCCCAAACAACCGATGACGATTCGCCATCTGATGTCGCATACGTCAGGGCTGACTTATGGCGTCTTCGGCAATACCGAAGTGGACAAGCTTTACCGCGCGGCCAATTTGCTCAACGGCGATTCGACGCTGGCGGAATTCAGCAAAAAACTGAGCGCGTTGCCGCTGCTGTTTCATCCGGGCGAACAGTGGAATTATGGCGTCAACACCGACTTGCTGGGGCGGCTGATTGAGGTGTGGTCGGGGCTGACGCTGGATGAATTTTTCCGTCAGCGCATTTTCAAACCGCTGGGCATGAATGACACCGGCTTTGATGTGCCTGCCGCCAGACTTGGTCGCTTCACCGTCAATTATCAATGGGGAGCGTTGCCATTTGCCATCGGCGAAGCGACGGGCAAACGCATTATCGCCGACCATCCGAGCCGGAGCGCCTACGCGCGTCCGGCGAAGTTTTATTCGGGCGGCGGCGGCCTGGTTTCGACGGCGCAGGATTATTTGCGCTTCTGCCAGATGCTGCTCAACGGCGGCGCGCTCGACGGCGTGCGCCTGCTGAGTCCCAAGACGGTGCAACTGATGACGGCAGATCACACCAGACACGCGCGCCTGCCGGTGGGCGGCGTCGCCCTGGGCAAAGGCTCGGCTTTTGGCCTGGGCTTTCAGATCATCACCGACACGGCGGACAATCAGCGCATCGGTTCGGTGGGCACGTATGACTGGGCGGGCGCGGCTTCGACCAGCTTTTTCATTGACCCGCAGGAACAGCTCATCGGCATTATGATGACGCAGAAATTCCCGGCGGATTTTCGGCTGATGACGGAATTTCGCACAGCGGTTTATCAGGCGATCAGCGAATCGTCACAACACTGAACGACAAAGGGAAGCACAGCTCGAACGCGAAGCTCAGCCCTGAATTCAGTCCCCGGCTGACACGCAGACAGCGGAGCAGTTACAATTTCAACGCATCAGGCAACGGAAATCAGAAAGGAAGCCGTGATGGGATTACCACCGGCGCGGTTGAAATATACGCTGGCAGAATACATGGCGTTTGAAGCCCGGAGCGCTGAGAAGCACGAATATCTGGCCGGAGAGATTTACGCGATGGCCGGAGCGAGTCCGGCGCATAACCGGCTGTGCTTCAAACTGGCGGGTTTACTGGACGGGCAACTGGCAGGTTCAGGTTGTGCTGGTTACTCCGCAGATCAGAAAGTGCGCATCGAGACTGCCGACCTGAATACCTATCCCGATCTGACGATTGTGTGTGGCGCGCCGCAGTATCATCCGCAGGAGCCGATGCTGCTCAATCCGCGCGTGATCGTCGAAGTGCTGTCGCCTTCAACTGAAGCCTGGGATCGCGGCGGAAAGTGGATGTGCTATCAGCAGCTCGAATCGCTGACGGATTATCTGCTGGTTTCGCAGGATCGGATGCAGATCGAGCATTACGCGCTGGAGTCGGATGGCACATGGCGTTACATCCGCGAAACGAATCCGGCAGGCATCATCACGATTGCCTTCATCAACTGCCGCCTCAGGCTGGCTGAAGTTTACCAGGGCATTGAACTGCCGCCGCCTGCGCCGCCGCGCCCGTCAATTGAGATCGTTGCGGCGGATCAGAACCGGGAGCAGTAACCATTAGTATCCCCACAAGTTTAACGGCTAAAATCGGTTGTATGTCATTGAGAAA
>CAYWDW010000617.1:0-3908 GCA_964457105.1 uncultured Heliobacteriaceae bacterium | reverse complement strand
CCGGCGTTTGGCGTCAGCCGGAAACTGTTGCACTATGTCATCCGGCCAGATTATCAACAGGACGATTCATCAATGAGCGACGAACAAAACAAGCCACTCGTCGGCGTGATTATGGGCAGCCGGTCCGACTGGGAAACGATGCGGCACGCCGACGAAATGCTGACGCGCTTTGCCGTGCCGCACGAATGCCGCATCGTCTCGGCGCACCGCACGCCGCTGCTGCTCGCCGAATACGCGGCACAGGCCGAAGCGCGCGGCCTTGAAGTGATTATTGCCGGGGCGGGCGGCGCGGCGCACCTGCCGGGCATGGTCGCGGCGCAGACGCTGGTGCCGGTGCTTGGGGTGCCGGTGCAAAGCCGGGCGCTGAGCGGTCAGGATTCGCTGCTTTCGATTGTGCAGATGCCTGCCGGAATCCCGGTCGGGACGCTGGCGATTGGCGTCGCAGGCGCGACCAATGCCGCGCTGCTCGCGGTCGCCATGCTGTCGAACACGCGACCCGCGCTGCGCGAACAGCTCAGACAGTTCCGGCTTGAGCAGACACAGAAAGTCCTGCAGGACTCACTGCCTGAATGATGAACGATGCGTCAGCGGCCCGATTGTGATTCATCGTTCATCGTTCATCGTTCATCATTCATCAATTTATCGGCGGTATGACAGTTCAGAAAAACAGATCGGTGGTTTTACCGGGCGCGACGATTGGCGTCCTGGGCAGTGGTCAGCTTGGCCGCATGTTTGCCATTGCGGCGCGGCGCATGGGTTATCGCGTGCATACCTTTTCGCCTGATGAAGACACGCCGACCGGGCAGATTGCCGATTACGAAGTGACGGCTTCGTATGACGACCTGGACGCCGTGCGCGAATTTGCGCGCCATGTCAGCGTGGTGACTTTTGAGTTCGAGAATGTTTCAGCGGCTTGCGTCGAGGCGGCCTCTGAATTTGCGCCCGTGCGGCCCGGCGGGTCGGTGCTGCACACGGCACAGCACCGGCTGCGCGAAAAGACTTTTCTTTCGCGGCATGGTTTTCCGGTCGCGCCGTTCCGGCACGTGACCTCGCCGGGTGGACTGACCGCCGCGATTGCTGAGATCGGCTGCCCGGCGGTGCTCAAGACGGCAGGGTTTGGTTACGACGGCAAGGGGCAGTCAAAAATCGTTGCGCCGGATGAGGCCGGGCAGGCGCTTGCCGCGCTCGGCGGTCGTGAAGCTGTGCTGGAAGCCTTCATTGATTTTGACTGTGAAGTGTCAGTCGTCGCCGCGCGCGGGCTGGATGGCAGCTTTGTGCATTACGGCCTGATTGCCAACGAACACCGGCAGCACATTCTGGATTTATCCATCGCTCCGGCGGCGGTTGCGCCGGAAGTTCAGCGCGAAGCGGTTGAGATTACGCGCCGTGTGCTGGAGGCGCTCGATGTGGTCGGCGTGATGTGCGTCGAATTTTTTCTGACCCGTGACGGGCGGCTGCTGATCAACGAACTGGCGCCGCGCCCGCATAATTCGGGGCATTTCAGTGTTGACGCCTGCGTGACTTCGCAATTCGAGCAGCAGTTGCGGGCGGTGTGCGGATTACCGCTCGGTTCAACCGAACTGCTGCGCCCGGCAGCGATGGCCAATTTGCTTGGTGATTTGTGGGAGCCGGGCGAACCGGACTGGCGCGCCGCGTGCGCATTCCCTGAAGTCAAGCTGCATTTATACGGCAAACTGACTCCGCGCCGCGGTCGCAAGATGGGCCACCTGACGGCGCTGGCGCACAACGGCCAGGCCGCCGCGCAACTGGTGCGGGCAGCCCGCGCGGCGCTGACGCCGCATCATTACTCAGCCACTGAAGCCTGAGGGCGCCAAGTCACAGGGGGGTGGTGAAACCGGGCTGTTTCCCCGCAGTCACGAATTCATTCGTTGGTTTTGAATCGTCGCACCTTCCGCCGCCGAACGAATGAATTCGTGACTACGGGGGTGATACAAGCTCTCTAAGCTGAGGCGTTATGCCAGGGAAAAAGCGCAAAAAAACTGAACTGATCCGCCAGAACGAACGACTGGCCGCGCAGTATCAACTCGACCTGACCGGGCTGAACGGCACTCCGGCGCAGATCAATCGTTTTCTGCGTGAGTATGCTGCTCGTGCAGAAGAGGACGCCGTGCGCCGACTGACCGAAGGCGATGAGCCGCCGGAACTGACGCCGGAAGACGAAGCGATCCTTGACCGCATCTGGGCATCTGCATAATTCCTGATTCTTTCCAGGCGTCCGACCTGCCCAGGCCGCATGCGCCACAATGCGGCTTTTTCTGATTACCTGCTTGAACTCAGCCAGGCAGGTGTTGATAATGGCGCGCACTATCATCAAGTCACATTGGGAACAGTGACAGCCATCTTCAGCGGCTGTCATTTGCACTGCGGCTGTTGCTGGCTTTCCGTCAGACCGGAGAGCGCCGGGCGATAGTCACAGCACGGGGCTTTCTGCCCTGTTCCATTCACCCTCATCACATCCTCACGGCAATGAAAGCTGCGGTCCGGGTCGGACGGCAGGCCGAATCAGCGGTTACTCGAAGTTTTTTCTCAGTCATTTAGTCGTCAGCCTGAGCCTCGCAGGCCTGACGCCATTCGCTCTTCGCCGCGCGCAGCCCGCGACACTGTGCAGTCATTTCTGACAAGCGGTTCCGGTCGCCTTTTACCAGAGGTCTGCCGGCAGCGATCTCTGACTGCGGGAACGGTGCGCCTGCTGCATCGTTTTCGCGTCTCCATCCGAGTTCACGACAAGAGGAGGAATGTCATGACCAGTCGTTATCGAATCTCAGTCTGGATGCTGTCAGCCCTGGCGTTGCTGACCGGCAGCCTGACCCTTGCCCCACTTTTCAGGCACGCTCGCGCGCAGCAGCCGCAGGAGCAGCTCAGCCCGCAGGCGCAGCGTCAGATTGAAGCGCTGCTGGCCGAAAAGAAAAACCGCACGCCCGAACAACGCAAGATTGAATCGCAGTTGTTGTATGAAATGAAACAGCAGCGCGGCGAAGCGCTGGCCCGCGAAGTGCCGCGCCTGGAAACGAACGTCAAGCCCGACCCGGAAGGCCGCGTCCTGATTGACATTCGCGCTCATCAGGTCAGCGATGAACTGCTGCAACTGATTGCGCGCCTCGATGGCACGGTGCAGTTCAGTTCAGTCGCAGACCAGACGGTTCGCGCTGAGTTCCCGCTGAAGGCGCTGGAAGAACTGGCCCGATCAGCCGATGTCAGATTCATTGAACCGGCGGTCGAATCCCGCAACAACAGCCGCCCTTTCGACGCGGGGCGACAGTTCGCGCGGCAGGCGGAACCGTCCGGCCCCGCCGCCCGACTCGCCGCCCGCGACCCGCAATTCGTCGCCCGCGCCGTCCGCGTCAAGGCGCAACTCAGCGGCGCGCTGCCGAGCCTGCGCGCTGCTCGCCGGGTTGCGCCCGCGTCGCAGGCGGCAGGCACGGGGCTGTTTGTGTCGCAGGGTGACCGGGGCCATCGCGCTGATGCCATCCGCAGCATTTTCGGGGCGGACGGCAGCGGCATCAGAATCGGCGTGCTGTCAGATTCGGTGCGGTATCTGGCAGAGTCGCAGGCATCGGGCGATCTGCCGCCGGATGTGACCGTGATTCCGGGTGAAAGCGGCATCACGCCCACGTCGCCACTGAGCGGCGAAGGCACGGCGATGATGGAAATCATTTACGACCTCGCGCCGGGCGCAAAGCTGTTCTTTGCCACAGCAGCTTTCGGTGATGCCAGGTTTGCCGCCAACATTCGCCGCCTGCGCTCAGAGTTCAAATGCGACATCATCGTGGATGATGTTTTTTACTTCAACGAAAGCCCCTTTCAGGACGCCATCATTGCGCGGGCCGTCAATGACGTGACCGCCGACGGCGCGCTCTATTTTTCAGCGGCTGGCAACGAAGGCAACG
>CAYWDW010000616.1:0-3924 GCA_964457105.1 uncultured Heliobacteriaceae bacterium | reverse complement strand
TGAAGCGCATGTCGAGCGTGCCGGTTTTGCATTTCCAGGCAGCTTCCTGGCTGCCGGACACACGCAGCACCAGTTTGTCCCGATCAACTCTGATCCTGCCGCCCTCGACGGTCACTGTTACCGGCTGCGGATCGGTCTTGCGTTCAGGCGGTGTTTTGCAGGTCTGTTCTTTGGCTTTGCTCATACTGGCCCTCCTTGTGATGTGATCGTCAGATCAGTCGGTCGTGGAACGGACGCGTTTGTAAACGCGCACTCTGGGATCAAGCGACAGCGGAGTGCCGCCGCCGTTGGGAAACAGCGTGACGGTGTATTTGTAATCAGCGCCTTCGTCATCTGCGAGCGTGTTCATCGCGTTGGTGGTTTCGCCCGACTGCACTGCCGTTGATTCGTAAATTCCGTCACCGGCAAAAGGATTGGTGGTGACAGTCGAGCCAAACAGAACTTCGAGGGTCCCGTCATTGGAAAACCACTGCACCTCTTCTTCTTCATAAATCACGACGAGGCTGGCGGAGCGCTCCACCCCGTTGACGTTTCTGACAAGTTTCAAGCTGCCGTTGTTGTTTCTGACTTCAACCTGAATGGTCTGTACCATCTGTGGCCTCCTTCGGTTTGTTGCTGCGGGATGCGGAGGATTACTGCGGCCTCCGTGATTGACGAGTAAGCTGTTCAAATTCCGGCTGCCGGCGCAGGCCTGCGAGAAACGGATCGCCGGCCAGCAATTGTGCGCTGTAACCGCTGCTGACGGCGCGTTCAGCCATGCGCAGCGCGTCGCGGTCATTGCGGGCAAGGTGATAAACCAGCACGGCGCTGACCAGGTTGGTCACGCTGTCTGAATCAAGCTGCAACGCCTTCTCAATGGTTTTGACGGCTTCATCGGTGCGCCCGCGCTTGGCCAGCCATTCGGCGGTCTGTGACCAGGCGGCGGCGTCTTCAGGATTTTCGCGCAGTTCGGCTGTGCGGGCGGCGATGGCTTTGTCATAAGCCCGCGCCGATTTTTCCCCGGCGCCGCTGATTTGACGACAGGCGTCACCGAGCACGCCGAGCAGGTATGCGTCATCGGCGTTAAGTTGCAGCCCGGCTTCGGCGGCAGCCGCGGCTTCGTCGTAATGGCCCTGATAATAGAGCGCGGCGGCGAGTCCGAGTTGCGCGTCAGGCGTCGGTTGCAGATTAAGTGACAGGTGATAATTCAGCACGGCGTCGTCCAGCCGGGCGAGGCTGAAGTAAGCGCCGCCCAGATTCAGAAATGTTTCGGCGCGGCGCGGCTGCAATTCAGCGACGCACTGCCACATGCTGAGGGCTTCGCCGTAGCGGCCCCGGCTGAAATAAAAACCGCCGAGGTCGTTATACGCGGCCCAGTAACCAGGCGCGAGTTGCACCGCTCGCCGCCAGGTCTGCTCGGCCTTGTCCGCCTGCCCGCTGTCGTTTTCAGCCGCAGCGAGGCCCAGCAGCAGGTCGGCGTTATTCGGATCGAGCTGCAAGGCCTCTTCAAACGCCGCGCCGGCCTGGGCCGTGTGTCCGCGCCGCAACTGAATCAGGCCGAGCGTATGTTTCACTTCGGGCAGTGTGGCGTCCATTTTCAGGGCGGCCAGGCATTCTTCTTCGGCCTGCCTGAGCCAGCGCGCTTCGGCGGTCGAATTGAATTTGTAGTAATAAGCGCGGCCCAGCGCGGCACGCACCAGCGCCGAACGGTCGAGCTTTTCAAGCAGCGCGATGGCTTTGTCGTCCTGACCTTCGCGTAACCAGCCGAGCGCGGTCAGGTAATCGTCCTGATTGCGGCCTGGCAGGTGTGTGCTGACGGTGTCATTCTGCGCTGCCGCGTGCAGGCGCAGCGTCCACGTCACGCGCCGCGCGATCTGTTCCAGCAATTCCGTCACGTCGCCGCTGAAGCTGTCGGTTTCAGTGCCGTCAATGACCTGTCCCTGATCGTTGCTCAGATTCCAGATCAGATGAACGCGGCTGCCGTCGCGCCGCACCGTGCCGGTCAGAATCAGCCCGGCAGACACGGTGCGCGCGGCCTGCTGCGGATCGGCTGAGAGCGCCGCGTCACGCGCCGCCGGAAGCTGAAAGACCTGCACGCCCGACACGCGCAGCAGCCGGTTGCGCAACTGCTGTGACAGGCCGAGGCTCCAGGCTCTGTCGTCAGGCCCGCTGCTGTCGTGGCTGAAATCCGCGACGACCAGCCTTTTCTGCGCCGGAATCAGCGAGCGATGACGATATTCCTTCCAGCCCGCAAACGAAGTGATGACCAGCAGCGCCGCCGCCAGCGAAGTCACAGCGCGACTGTGCAAAGGCGACAGCCGCTGTTTGAGCAGACGCAGAAAAGTGAGCGGCGTCGCCTGGCCGGTCAGTGATTTTTCGATGGCGTTAATGGCGGCAGTCGCATCAGTCAGTCGTTCATCGCGCTCTTTGACCAGACACTGGCGCAACAGATACTGAATGCTGACGGGCAGATGTTTCGGCAGCGCGTGCCAGTCGGGTTCTTCGCTGAGAATTGCGCCGAGCGTGTCGCTGACGGTTTCACCCCGAAACGGCTGCCGCCCGGTCAGAGCTTCGTAAAGCACACAGCCGAATGACCACAGATCGGCGCGATGATCGAGTTGCTGTTCGCGGCCCCGCGCCTGTTCGGGACTCATATAGGCCACCGTGCCCAGAATCATTCCTTCGTGCGTCAGCGTGTCGGTTCTGGTGACGGGACTGTGGCGCAAGGAAATTTCTGAACCGTCCGCCGTTGCCAGCGCCGGGCGCAGAGTTTTGGCAATACCGAAATCAAGCACCTTCACCGTGCCGTCAGGCGTGATTTTGATGTTGGCCGGTTTGAGGTCGCGGTGAATGATGCCCCGGTCGTGCGCGGCTTTGAGCGCCACGGCAATCTGCCGAAAGATGGGCAGAGCTTCAGTCACCGTCAGCGGCCTCTGCTGCAGCCGCTCGGTCAGCGTCAGGCCGGGGACGAGTTCAAGCACCAGAAAACGCTGCTCGCCGTTCTGTTCGCGCGCATAAATGTGGGCGATGTTCGGGTGGTCGAGCGCCGCCAGGATGCGGGCTTCGCGCTCGAAGCGCCGGACCCGTTCAGGATCGCGGGCCAGGTAATCCGGCATCAGTTTGATGGCCACGTCGCGGCCCAGCTTCAGATCGCGCGCCAGGTAAACTTCACCCATCCCGCCCGCGCCGAGCAGCGAGCGAATTTCATAGTCATTGATTTTCTGCCCGGCCAGCAGCGGCGAAGCGGGCGCATAGTAACTGGCGATTTGGCCGGCCAGCACTTCCTTTGCGGGCTTTTCAAGAAACAGGCCGACCTGATCGTCGCACTCCAGCAACGATTCGACTTCGCGGTGCAATGCTTCGTCACCGGCGCAGGCTGCCGCGATGAAACGTGATCTTTCATCGGGGGCCAGTTCCAGCGCCGCGTGATAGAGCCGTTCGACCTGCTGCCACTGCTCAGGTTTCATGAGGATTCTTTCCGCTCAGTTCGCGCATGAGCCACGACCTGGCCAGCCGCCAGTCGCGCAACACGGTGTCAGGTGAGACTTTCAGCACTTCGGCAGTTTCATCCACGCTCAGGCCGCCAAAAAAGCGCAGTTCGACGACCTGGCTCTTGCGCGGGTCAATTGTCGCCAGCGTCGTGAGCGCATCATCGAGCGCGACCAGATCGGCCTCGCGGTCTTCAGCAATCACCAGCGCTTCGTCAAGCTGCACGTGCTGCAGGTTGCCGCCGCGTTTCTGCGCTCCGTGCGCGTTGGCAATGTCCACCAGAATGCGGCGCATGACGTTGGCCGACACGGCAAAGAAATGCGCGCGGTTCTGCCAGTTCACACTTTTGCCTGCGGTCAGTCGCACAAAACCCGCGTTGACCAGCGCCGTGGTTTGCAGGCTGTGCCCCGGATTTTCGCGGCGCATGTAACGATGCGCCAGCCGGTGCAGTTCGCC
>CAYWDW010000615.1:0-3933 GCA_964457105.1 uncultured Heliobacteriaceae bacterium | reverse complement strand
ATCGAGCGAACTCACGTCGCCCGCGCCAAACAGATGGCCGATGGCCATGTGCATTTCAGGCACCGTCCAGAATTTGATAATCGGAAAAGCCCGCGTCTCAACCGGCGGCCCGCCCGCCACCGACGCCATCATCAGCAGCGCAATCGCCACGACCTGCGACACCATCTTGAATTTGCCCGCCGCTGACGCCGCAATCACCCAGCCTTCTGCCGCCGCAATCGAACGCAGCCCCGACACCGCAAATTCGCGCCCGATGATAATCACCACCGCCCACGCCGGGGCCAGATGATTTTCAACCAGCGAAATGAACGCCGATGAAATCAGCAGCTTGTCGGCAATCGGATCCAGCAGACTGCCCAGCCGCGACACCTGCTGCCGCCGCCGCGCCAGATAACCATCCAGCAGATCGGTCAGCGCCGCCGTCAGAAACAACCCCACCGCCGCAATGTGCTGCGGCACGCCGATCCAGTCTTCAGAAAACTTCGTCAGCAGCACCACGACCAGCAGCGGCACAATGAAAATTCGCAGCAGTGTGAGCGCGTTCGGAAGATTCATAACACGGTGGTCAGTGGTCGGTGGTCAGTGGTCAGTAGTCCGTTGTCAGTTGTCAGTTGTCCGTGGCAGGTTGTCACATTGGCTATGAACAACTGACCACTGACCACTGACTACTGACCACTGACCATTCACCCGCGAAAGCGGTTAGTGATGGGCATCCGGCGATCACGCCCGAAGGCCCGCGTTGTAATCTTGATGCCCGGCGCAGCCTGACGGCGCTTGTATTCGCTGAGGTCCACATTTCTCGCCACCCAGCGCACCGTCTCTGCATTGAAGCCTTCGGCAATGATCGCTTCAATGCTCAGGTCTTCTTCAACGTAGCGTTCCAGAATCGCATCCAGCACGGGATAGGGCGGCAGCGTGTCCTGATCGGTCTGATGCTCGCGCAACTCCGCCGACGGCGGGCGCGTGATGATGTATTCGGGAATGACCGGTTTGCTGCCGCGCCGGTTGACGAACTCGCACAGTTCATAAACCAGCATCTTCGGCACATCCTTAATGACGGCAAAGCCTCCGGCCATATCGCCGTACAGCGTGCAGTACCCGACGCTGTTTTCACTTTTGTTGCCGGTCGAAAGCACCAGCGCGCCGAACTTGTTCGAGAGCGCCATCAGAATGTTGCCGCGAATGCGCGCCTGAAAGTTCTCTTCAGTCACGCCCATCGTCGTGCCCGCAAACAGCGGCTGCATCATCGCCAGATACTGTTTGAAGGTCTCTTCGATGGTGACGACGTAATAGGCCACGCCCAGATTTTCGGCCAGCAACTGCGCATCGCGCGCGCTTTCATTCGATGAATAGCGCGTCGGCATAAAAACGCAGGTCACGTTTTCAGGCCCCAGCGCATCAGCCGCAAGGCAGGCCACGAGCGCCGAATCAACGCCGCCCGATAACCCAAGCACGGCGCGTTTGAAGCCGTTCTTGCGAAAGTAATCGCGCGTGCCGGTGACCAGCCCCAGATAAATCTCTTCCGCGCGACTGAGCGGTGCCGCCATTGACGGCGTCACGCGATCAGCCCGAACTGCAGGGTTGTCCGCGCTCAGCGTCAGACGTTCGATCCGCAGGCCACTGGCCGCCACTTCAAGCTTTTCCTGCCGGTGGCGCGGGTCGTGCAGCCTTTCGCTGAAAACGCGCTCGGCATTGATGTCAGCCAGGATGAAATCCTCATCAAATGTTTTGCCGCGCCCGATGATCTGACCGCGTTCGTCAATAATCAGACTATGGCCATCAAAGATCAGTTCATCCTGCCCGCCGACCAGATTCACATAAGCGATGGCAACGGTGTTGTCTTCGGCGCGCGTGGCAATCATGCGTTCGCGGTCGCGCCCCTTGCCTGCGTAATACGGCGAGGCTGAAATGTTGATAATCAGGTGCGCCCCCGCGAGCGCCTGCGCCTGCAACGGCCCGCCTGGATACCAGATGTCCTCGCAGATATTCACCCCGATGAGTACCTCGCCGAACGCAAAGACCGGAGCCGCGTCACCGGCTTTGAAATACCTGAACTCATCAAAGACGCTGTAATTCGGCAGGTAGGTTTTGTGATAGACGCCCTTGAGTTCACCGTTGCAGATCACCGCCGCCGCGTTGTGAATATCCGCAGTCCGGTCCACAAACCCGACAATGCTGATGATGCCTTTTGAAGCGGCGACGATTTCATCGAGCGCCTTCAGATTCGCGCTGATGAACTGCGGCTTGAGCAGCAGGTCTTCCGGCGGATAGCCGGTCACAGCGAGTTCCGGCACGGCGACAATATCTGCGCCCTCGGCGCGGGCGCGCTCAATGCTGGCGATGATCCTTGCCGTATTGCCCGCAAAATCGCCAACCGTCGTATTGATCTGCGCCAGGGCAACGCGAATGATGCTCATCTCAGTTCACCAGTAAATCAGAAACGATCAGCGCAGGGATCAATTCTTCCCGGCCTGTCCACGCAACCACTGGCGCAAATCAGCCGCGTTCTCGAAATCAAGCAGCGCGTCACCGAGCGCTTCCAGTTGCGGCAGCGACATCCGGCGAATCGCTTTCTGCTGCGCGGCAGTAAGCTTCCCGACCTGCTTTTCCAACTGTCGCAAAGTCAGTTCGGCATAGCCTTCCTGCCGCCCTTCCTGCCGCCCTTCCTGCCGCCCTTCCTGTCGTCCCTGTCGGAGTCCCTGCTGGAGTCCCTGCTGGAGTCCCTGATCAATCCAGGTTTGTAAAAATGATGCCATATGCCCTCCGTCATCTTTCCTGAAAACTCGGCGCAGCGCGGATCGTATTTCCGGCTCTCTCAATCCGCCCCGCACGGCTGAAATGTAAATCAGCAGCGTGCGCAGGTAATCCATGACCCGCGCTTCAGGCAGCAGTGAAAGCAGCGAGAAGATTTCTGCCAGCCGTCTGCCCAGGTCAGCGCGATGAATATCTTTCAGCACCAGCAACGCCACTCGCAACAACACTGCGCCCTTGACTTCAACTTCATCATACGCCGAAAGGTCGCACAGATGATACTCGAAATCAGGCACATGTTTGCGCAGCAGCGCCGCCATCGGGGCGTCAGCATTGTTGATCTGTTGCCAGTCGGTCAGCGCGCTCAACTGCGGCCTGATTTTCCAGCGCGTGCGCCCGTGATAAAGCACCAGCGGAAAGATCACCGGCAGCTTTTTTGCGCCGGCACTCAGCGCCTGCTCCCAGATGCGGACAAGATAGCGCAACAGTTGAAAGGCCACCCATTCGTCAGGCGCGCTCTTATGCTCGAACAACACATACACGGACAACTGCGGCCCGGCATCCTTCAGCCTGAGGTGATAGAGCAGATCGGAAAAATGCTCCTGCAGTTCGTCATCAATGAACGAGTCTTTGGCGAGTTGAAGGGTGGTCAGGTCAAGCGCGCTGACCAGCGCGGCGGGCAGGTAACTGGCCAGAAAATCAGCCGCGATTTCAGGCTGTCCGAAGACTTCCTTGAAAAACCTGTCGTGTGGATTGCCGAGGTCAGGCATGGAGTCAGTCGGTGACTTCCACTGTGTCTATAATGCCGATGATGGCGGCATCAACCGGACGATCCTTCATTCCTTCGGCCAGGCGCGCGCTGCTGCCTGAGACGACCAGCACTTTTTCGCGGTAGCCGGCACCGACCGTATCCACCGCGACCAGGTAATTATTCTCGTCTTCGCCCTTGAGCGTGAGCGGGCGCACGAGCAGCAGCTTGATGCCCTGCAGCCGCTCATCCTTGCGCGTGGCCACGACCGTTCCGAGAATGCGTCCGATGATCATAAGTCAGTGACTCGTGGTCAGTGGTCAGTGGTCAGTGGTTCATTGCGGTGTGATTAAGCTGCAACGGACAATGGACAACTGACGACGGACAACTGACCACTGAATGCTACTTTCTGCCGCGTGATTCGTGAGTGACGG
>CAYWDW010000614.1:0-3945 GCA_964457105.1 uncultured Heliobacteriaceae bacterium | reverse complement strand
ATAGCTGTAACTGATCGTTCCGCTTTCAGGATTAGTGGCTGAGGTCAGGCGACTGAGCGAATCGTAATTGAAGGTGCGGGTCTGACTGCCCTGCGTCACGGTTTTGAGATTCCCCAGCACATCATACTGATAACTGGTCAGGTAATTCAGCCCGGTCGGGTCTTCACGGACTTCCGCCAGCCGGCCCAGCGCATCGGTGACGCTCCGCCGCTGCTTCCCGGCCTGATCCGTCACCGTCACCTGATTGCCGCTGAAGGATGCGGCTGACCCCGGCGACTGAGCACAGACCCTCGGTTTCTGTCCCAACTTCAAAGCAGAACCTTGCGCGACACTGGCGCGTGTGGTAAGTATGCACTTACTTACAACTCATTACTGATTTATGGAGCTGGCATCAGGCATGCGGCATCACTTCAACATGACTCTCCTCAGACTGAAATGGCTGCGGCTGTCAGCCCTGCTGTGTCTCGCCCTGCTTTCCGGCAGTTGCGCGAGCGGCTTCAGTTTTGGCGCCGACAAGGCGCAGGTCTTTTCCGGCACGATTGAAACACGGGAAATTCGCGTCGGCTCCAAAGCCGGTGGCCGCGTCACCGCCGTTCTTGTCAATGAAGGCCGCGAAGTGCAGCCGGGCGAGCCGCTCGTGCGCTTCGATGTGGCGGAGTTACAGGCGCAACACGACCAGGCCGAAGCCCGCATCGCACAGCAGCGCGCCAGGCTCGATAAACTTCTGCACGGCGCACGGCCTGAAGAAATTGCGCAGGCCAGAGCCGCCGCAGCGACCGCCAAAGCGCAGTATGAAGCCGTGCGCACCTGGCCGCGTCCCGAAGAAGTCGCCCAGGCCCGCGCCTCGCTTGCCGCCGCTGAAGCCGAAGTCAGAAATGCCGAGACAGCTTTTGACAGAACAGCGCGACTGCACGCTTCGGGCGACATTTCACAGCAGGAGTTTGACAGCGCGAAGTTCCGGCTTGAAAACCTGCGCGCCCGCCGCGAGGCGGCCCGGAAGCAGCTCGACCTGCTGCTCAACGGCAGTCGCGCCGAAGACGTGCGCGCCGCCGAAGAACGTTACCGCCAGGCGCAGGAAGCCGAACGCCTGGTCAAAGCCGGAGCGCGCACCGAAGAAATTGCTGACGCCCGCGCGCAGCTTGCCGAAGCCGAAGGCCGCCTGGCGCAAATCAGGGTGCAGCTTGCCGAGGGCGAAATCACCGCGCCGGCTCACGCCGTCGTCGAAGCCGTGTCAGTGCGCCCCGGCGATCTGACGACGCCGAATCAGACGGTGGTGCGGCTGCTTGAACTCGATCAGATCTGGGTGCGCATCTACATTCCCGAACCGCAGCTTGGCAATATCAAGGTTGGTCAGCGGGCACAGATCAAAGTTGATACTTTCAAGGATCGCACGTTTGACGGCGTGATCGAGCAGATCAATTCGCAGGGCGAATTCACGCCGCGCAACATTCAGAGCCGCGATGAACGCAACCATCAGGTCTTCGGCGTCAAGGTCAAACTCGACAACCGCGAGGGAAAACTGAAATCAGGCATGGCCGCCGACGTGACGCTTGAAAAATAAAAGCGGAAGAAAGATGACAGAACAAACGGAAAGAACGGAAGGAACGGAAGGCTTCCCCCTGACTCAGTGCTGCTTTCGTCTGTTTCGTTCTTTCCGTCTGTTCCGTCATCTCTCTTCTGCGCTGACAAGTGAAAGAGGCGATGACCGCAATCACGACTGACAAACTGACGATTCGCTTTGGCAATTTTACGGCGGTCAATGAAGTCAGCCTGAAGGTGCAGGAAGGCGAAATCTTCGGCTTTCTCGGCCCCAATGGTTCAGGCAAAACAACGCTCATCAAGGCGCTCTGCGGCCTGCTCACTCCGGCGGCAGGCAGCGCTTCGGTACTGGGTTATGACTGTCGCACGCAGGCCGCAGAGATTCGTCAGCACGTCGGTTATATGTCGCAGAAGTTCAGCCTCTACGAAGACCTGACCGTGCAGGAGAACATTGATTTTTACGCCGGTGTTTACGGATTACGCGGCGATTACCTGCGGCGGCGCAAAAACGACGCGGTCGAGTTGACGCACCTCAGGCCGTATCTTGATCGCCGGGCCGGCAAGCTGTCCGGCGGCTGGAAGCAGCGGCTGGCGCTGGCCTGCGCGTTCATTCACGAACCGAAGCTGTTATTTCTGGATGAGCCGACCGCCGGCATTGATCCGGTGGCGCGGCGCGAATTGTGGGATCTGCTTTTTCAGCTTTCAGGGATGGGCGTGACGTTCTTTGTGACGACACATTATATGGACGAAGCCGAACGGTGCGGGCGCGTCGGCTACATTTACCTGTCGAACCTGGTCGCTTACGGCACGCCGGAAGAACTCAAGCAGAACCCTGAAGTCACGCCGCCGGGCACGCGCCGCATCGAAGTTGACACGCCACGCACGGCGGCGGTGCTGGCGCTGCTCAGAAACAAACCTTACGTTCATGCAGCAACGATCTTCGGCCAGGCGATTCACCTGCTGATGGATGAAGCAGTGACGCATGATGACGTGAAGGCGGAACTGAATCGGGAAGGCTTCCCGCGCGCTGAAATTCGTGAAATTCAGCCTTCGCTCGAAGACGTGTTTGTGACGCTGACGCAATCGCTCAAGGAACCCTGATGAAAAAGATGACGCCGCCGGAAAAAACGGGCGCGCCTGCGGGTGAACGCACCGTGGTGCGTTTGTCAGGCCCCTTTGCCGGGCTGTGGCCGGTGCTGCGCAAGGAGGCGATTCACATCCGGCGCGACCCGATGGCGCTCTTTTTCACGGTGCTGATTCCGGTGCTGCAACTTTTCATGCTCGGTTACGCCATCAACATGAATGTGCGCAGCGTGCCGACGATTGTTTACGACGCGGCGCAGACGCAGGAAAGCCGCCGCCTGCTGGAGCGATTCGTCAATTCGGATGATTTCAAAATCATCGGCTCGGTCTTCGATGATAACGAACTCAATCACGCCATCATTTCGGGCCGCGCGCAGGTCGGCATCAAAATTCCGCCCGATTACACGCGGCGGCTGATGGCCGGCGACACGGCGAGCGTGCTGATTCTGGTTGACGGTTCCGATTCACAGGTCGCCGGTGAGACCTCGAACGTGGCCAATGCCATTGCGCTGTCTGAATCACTGGAGCGTGTGCTGCAACAGTCAGGCGGCAGAATTTCGCTGCCGGTCGAAGCGCGCCGCAAGATTCTGTTCAATCCCGATTTGCGCTCGGCGAATTTCTTTATTCCTGGTCTGATCGTCATTCTGATGCAGATTCAGACGGTCACGCTGACGGCCTTTGCGATTGTGCGCGAACGCGAGCGCGGCACGATGGAACAGTTGTTTATGACGCCGGTCGCGCCGCTTGGGCTGATGATCGGCAAGATCGTGCCGTATCTGATCGTGGCGTTCAGCGAACTCTGTTTCGTGCTGACGCTGATGGTGGTGGTCTTTCGCGTGCCGATTCACGGCAGCGTGCTGCTGCTGCTCGCGCTGTCGCTGCCGTTTATGCTGACGATGCTCGGCACCGGGCTGCTGATTTCAACGCGCGCGCAGTCGCAGAATGAAGCCATGCAGATGGCTTTCGGCACGATGATGCCTTCGATCTTCCTGTCGGGTTATATCTTCCCGATTGCTTCGATGCCGCTCGGTTTTCAGATTATCAGCCAGATCATCCCGGCCACGTGGATGATTCAGATTGCGCGGGGCATCATCCTGCGCGGCACTGAACTGCGCGACCTGCGGCTGCCGACGCTGGTGCTGGTCGGCATGAGCGTCCTGCTGATCTTCATCAGCGCGCGACGATTCCATAAAAAGACTCAGTAGTTCGTCAACAAAGTTATAGCGGTTTTCAATTGCGTGCGCCCGGAACAGTACAGGGAGCGGTAGCCATTAGTATCCCCACAAGTTTAACGGCTAAAATCGGTTGTATGTCATTGAGAAA
>CAYWDW010000613.1:0-3965 GCA_964457105.1 uncultured Heliobacteriaceae bacterium | reverse complement strand
CGCCTGGTTTAATTTCTGTGGTTATTCCATACACTGACTTGAAAACCGATCTAAACAAGGAACGCAGGCGTCCCGCCTGCTTGTGTTTCGATCAAGGCGGCTTAATTGAAAGACAGGCAGGCGGGACGCCTGCGTTCCTTGTTTATTGTGCGTTCCTTGTTTATTGTGCGTCCCCTGTTTATTGTGCGTTCCTGGTTTGGTGAAGGCACGTCACCGGGGCTGCTGCTGAGTGACGCAGTGAATGGCACCAAGCCCCCAGACCAGTTCGGTGCAATCCACACTGATGACCCGCCGATTCTTAAAGAGCTTTTGCAGCGTCTCCAGCGCCCTGATGTCATGGCGGTGCCGGTAACTCGGCATCAGCACGACGTGATTGGCAATGTAAAAGTTGGCATAACTGGCCGGCAGTCGCTGCCCGTCATAAACGACCGGCCCCGGCATCGGCAGCGTCACCACGCGCAACGGTCGCCCGTCCTGATCCTTCATCGTTTTGAGCCGCTCGTAATTTTCCTGAAGCAGTTTGTAGTTTTCATCCGCCGGGTCATCTTCGAGCGCCGTCACGACCGTGGTCGGATTGACGAAGCGCGTCAGATCATCAATGTGTCCATCGGTGTCATCACCCACAATGCCGTCACCGAGCCACAGAATATTTGTCACGCCCAGGTAATCGCGCAGGTAAGTCTCAATCTCTGCCTTTGAAAGCTGCGGATTGCGATTCGGATTGAGCAGGCAGGCTTCAGTCGTCAGCAGCGTGCCTTTGCCGTTGACGTCGAGCGAGCCGCCTTCCATGACAATGCCGGGCGTAAAAAGCTGTTCGCCTGATTCGTGCGCGATGCGCGTCGGCACGACGTCATCCAGATCGTAAGGCGGATACTTGTTGCCCCAGGCGTTGAAATTCCAGTCAATGATCGCCCGTTCGCGCTGCCCTGCCGCCGTGTCGCGCAACACATAAATCGGCCCGTGATCGCGGCACCAGGCGTCATTGGTCGGGTTGAAATGAAACCGAATATTCGTCAGATCAACACCGGCCTGAATCAGCAGCCTGCGGACTCCGGCGGCAAATTCTTCATCGGCCACGTTGATGCGGACGAGTTCGTTTTTATGCAGCCGTTTGACGATTTCGACAAAGATGCCAGGCACGGGTTCAAAATTGCCAGGCCAGCTTGCGGCTTTGTGCGGCCACGACAGCCAGGTGGCTTCGTGCAGTTCCCATTCGGCAGGCATCCGGTAGCCGAGTGCGCCAGGTAATTCCGAGTTGTTTGCAGGACTCATCAAAGACAAATCAAAAGGCAAAAGGCAAAAGGCAAAAGGCAAAAGTGGAAGCAGAAACGCGCTGCAGGATTATTCTTTTCTGGCCACCCCTTTGGCAGTGGCCACCGCTTTTGACAGAATCGCCTTGAGCTGGGCCGATTCCTCAAGCAGGTCTTTCAGACTGGCTTCAGATTTGACACCAGAACCAGCCAGCACCCGCAGCCAGTAATTCGTTTCCCGCATTTCTTTCAATGCAATCTGAAGTTTGTGGACGAAATCGTTTTTTGATTCGGCTCCCTGAGCCTCCTCGTAGTTCGCCCCGGCAGAAGTCCCGGAACGTAACAACTGATTGCCAGTTCTTCGCCCGGCAACAGTGTTCGGGGGCGATTCAACCAGCCTGACAATTCTGACAGCAAATTTCAGCAGTCTCTCGGCCAGGTCATTCATCTGTATTTTTCATTCCTTTTTCATTCCTGCTTCCACTTTTGCCTTTTGCCTTTTGCCTTTTGCCTTTTGCCTTTCTGTCAGTCTTCTTCAATAAACCGTTTCGTGATTCCGGCGTAAGCATCAATGCGCCGGTCGCGCAGAAACGGCCAGTGTGTGCGCTGCACGTCGAGCTGGCCGAAATCGCATTCGGCCATCAGAATCTCTTCCTGATCGGCGCTGCCTTTGACCATCACCTGGCCGGACGGGTCGGCCAGAAAGCTCTGTCCCCAGAACTGAATGCCTGCGCCGGGCTGATTGTCAGGACTCGGTTCGTGACCGACGCGATTGGCGACAGCGACGTAAACGCCGTTGGCAATGGCGTGGGAGCGCTGAATCGTTTCCCACGATGAATGCTGGCGTTCGCCGTATTCAGCTTTCTCGCCCGGATGCCAGCCAATCGCCGTTGGATAAAAAAGAATCTGCGCGCCGGTCAGCGCCGTCAGGCGCGCGCCTTCGGGATACCACTGATCCCAGCAAACGAGGACGCCGACTCTGCCGAATTTCGTGTCAAACGATCTGAAGCCAAGATCGCCGGGCGTGAAGTAAAACTTTTCGTAATAAAGCGGATCGTCCGGGATGTGCATCTTGCGGTATTTGCCGCACAGCGTGCCGTCAGCGTCAAGCACGACGGCGGTGTTGTGATACAACCCCGGCGCGCGATACTCAAACAGCGACGCGACAATGACGATGCCTTTGTCTCTGGCGAGTTTTGCGAAGGCTGCGGTTGATTCGCCGGGAATGGGTTCGGCGAGTTTGAAGTTTTCGTGATCCTCAGCCTGGCAGAAATAGCGCGAGCGAAACAGCTCCTGCGTCGAAACGATGTTTGCGCCGCGGGCGGCGGCTTCTTCGACACGGGCCAGGCATTTGTCCAGGTTCTCTCGCGGATCACGGCTGCAGTTCATCTGAATGAGCGCGACACTGGCTTGGTCTGTTCTTCGATTCATAGCGGGCTGATTATACATTGCGGCAGCTTGCGCGCGCAGCGGCTGGTGAATTACCTTGTCAGCGTCGCTCCGCCTGAAAGCGCTGTAAAATTTATGCTTGAGGAATCACAAATCATCCCGCCGGACGCTGGCCTGGCAGCCTCTGACGACCTGCCATCCGATCTGCCTGAACCTGACATCAAGCCGGTTTACGTGCCGCCGCCCAGGTCAGTCGTGCGCGAATATTTTGAAATGGGCGTCATCACGGCCATTCAACTGTTGTTTCTCTGGACGTTCATCGCGCAGGGCATGATGGTGCCGACCGGTTCGATGCAGAACACGATCAACATCGGTGATCGCTTCTTTGCCAACAAATTCATCTTTGGCCGCAATACGCCGGTGATCGGGCGACTGCTGCCCGCGCGCGACATCAAACGCGGCGATGTGATCATTTTCAAATTCCCGCAGGATCCAAAGACCAATTACGTCAAGCGCGTCATCGGCCTGCCCGGCGATCACGTCCTCGTGCGCGGGACAAAAGTTTTCATCAACGACCGTGAACTGCCCGAACAGCACGTCACAATCAGGCAGGAGTCAGGCCCTTCGGCACTGCCGATCATCCGAACCGACCCGGCCCCGCCCGGCGCAACTTACAAGGTTTATTACGAGGAAGGTGACGAGGGCGAGCCGGACCTCGCGACGCCGGGGATGACCTACGGAGTCGGCGAACCGCTCATCGTGCCCGTCGGCAATTATTTTGTGATGGGCGACAATCGTGACAACAGCCTCGACAGCCGCTACTGGAAGTTTGTGCCGCGTGACAACATCATCGGTCACGCGCTCTACGTTCACTGGTCATATCACAATGACGAAGCTCCGGCTCTGCGCGCGGGCAGCCTGTGGCGCAATCTGCTCAACGGCATCAACTGGAGTCGGATTGGCAGCGCCGTGAAATAGGTGCAGGAAAGGGATCACTCCCATGACCAATGAGGAACTCAATGCCCGCTTTGCGCTGGTCGCTGACCATCTCGGCAGCGTGGCTCGCAGTCTGGATCATCACGACGAGTTTCTGAACCGGCTGGAAGAAGGCATGGATGATTTGCGCTCCGAAATGCGAATCAGCCAGAACCGCCTCAGCGCCGGTCTGGACGAATTGCGCAGCATCGTCCGCACCGCGGTCCGCGCAGGCATCCGCGAACGCCGGGAAAGACACCGCGCCGAAGAAACCCTGCGCCAGCAGATGGTCGAAAAAGATGAAGCACTTCAGCGGCAGATAGCCGAAAGAGATGAAGCATTTCAGCGGCA
>CAYWDW010000612.1:0-3965 GCA_964457105.1 uncultured Heliobacteriaceae bacterium | reverse complement strand
GCGTATATGCGCTGGCGGCTGCTGCCGCTGATGGAAGCCAGCGACCGGCTGCGGTTTTCGTTGCGTGGCAATCACGTTTACATTCTCTGGTCGGCGCTGCTCAATCTGCTTGCCGGAGCGTATCTGAGAGTTGCCACAAATGGATTGAGAGCGAAGCTGCAACTGACCGGCTCGCTGCTGATCATTGCGTCATCGGCGACGGTTATCATCGCTTTCTTCCTTGAATCGAAAGCGTCGCCGGAACGTCCGCTCACACTGCTTGCCATGATTGCGGCGCTGACCGGAACGGCGCTGCATGTTTTCACGACTTTCAGGGAGCGGTGAAAGGATGTCTGAAATCGTCAGTTCATAGAATTGATGTAACCACTGCGGCCTCTTTGCCGCTGACGCGGCAAAGAGGCCGCAGCAATCACGAAGTGATTATGTCCACACTTGCGGAACAATGGATCCAACAGGGGCTGGAACAGGGACTCGAACAGGGACTGGAGCAGGGACTCGAACAGGGACTGGAGCAGGGACTGGAACAGGGAGAAAGAAACGGCTTTCTCAGACTTACTTTGAAGCTGCTGGAACGGCGCGTTGGCCGGGTCAGCGCTGCACAGCAGAAAAAGATCGGACAACTCTCGCTGGCGCAGCTTGAACAGCTCGGCGAAGACCTGCTCGATTTCGAGCGGCCTGCCGATCTGAAAAAATGGCTGCAAACACACATCAACTGACCAGGCAGAACTGAAACAACTTTATGACTTTCGACCCCAAACACAAAAGCCACATGCTGACTAATGGTCGTGACCGCGCTCCGGCGCGTTCGATGCTCAAGGCCATCGGTTTTACTGACGAAGATTTGCGCAAGCCGATCATCGGCGTCTGTCACGAATGGATTGAGACGATGCCGTGCAACTTCAATCACCGCGACCTCGCGGCACAGGTCAAGGCAGGCATTCGCGCCGCCGGTGCCACGCCGATGGAGTTCAATACCATCTCGATCAGCGACGGCGTGACGATGGGCACTGAAGGGATGAAAGCCTCGCTCGTCAGCCGCGAACTGATTGCCGATTCGATTGAACTTGTCGGGCGCGGTTATCTGTTTGACGCGATGGTGGTGATCGTCGGCTGTGACAAGACGATTCCGGCGGCGGCGATGGGGCTGATCCGGCTGAACCTGCCGGGGCTGATTTTGTACAGCGGTTCGATTCATCACGGGCCGCATCACGGGCGCAGCCTGACGATTCAGGATGTCTTTGAAGCCGTCGGCGCCAATGCGGCAGGCCGCATCACCGATCAGGAACTGCGCGAAGTCGAAAACGTCGCCTGCCCCGGCGCGGGCGCGTGCGGCGGGCAGTACACCGCCAACACGATGGCGCAGGTGATGGAATTCATCGGCCTCTCGGTGATGGGCACCGCGAGCGTCAGCGCCGTTGACCCGCGCAAGGCGACCATCGCTTTTGAGACGGGCCAGACCGTTGTTGAGCTGCTCAACCGCAACGTGTGCCCGCTCGACATTCTGACGCGCGCGGCGTTTGAAAATGCCATTGCCGGAGTCGCCGCGACCGGAGGCTCAACCAACGCCGTGCTGCACCTGCTCGCCATGGCGCGCGAAGCCGGAGTCCCGCTTGCGATTGATGATTTCGATGCGATCAGCCGCCGCACGCCGATGCTGGCCGACCTCAAACCGGGCGGCAAATATACGGCAGTCGAACTTGGCGCGGCGGGCGGCACGGCGCTGATTGCACAGCGCATGGTCGAGGCCGGGCTGGTAGATGGAAGTCAGTTGACTGTTTCCGGGTTGACGTTCGCCCAGGAAGCAGAACTGGCCACCGAAACGCCGGGGCAGGATGTGGTTTATTCAGCGGCCAGTCCGCTCAAGCCGACGGGCGGGCTGGTGATTCTGAAAGGCAACCTTGCGCCGGAAGGCTGTGTCGTCAAGGTCGCCGGTCACGAACGCTCGTATCATCGCGGCCCGGCACGCATCTTCGACCGCGAAGAAGACGCGATGAGCGCCGTCACAAGCAAGCAGATCAAAGCCGACGATACGGTCGTGATTCGCTACGAAGGCCCGAAGGGCGGCCCTGGCATGCGCGAAATGCTCGGCGTGACGGCAGCGATTGTCGGCGAAGGCCTGGGCGAATCGGTCGCGCTGATTACCGATGGTCGCTTCAGCGGCGCAACGCGCGGCCTGATGGTCGGCCACATTGCGCCCGAAGCTGCGGTGGGCGGCCCGCTGGCTGCGCTGCAGGAAGGCGACATCATTGTGCTGGATATTGACAATCGCCGACTTGAAGTCGAATTGTCGAATGAGCAACTCAGCGAGCGTTTGTCGCATTGGCGGAAACCTGAACCGCATTACAAATCGGGAGTCTTTCACAAATACGCGGCGCTGGTTGGTTCGGCGAGCGAAGGCGCGATGACAAAGGCTGCGGATGTGCAGGACTGAACAAGCGCCGGAATCTCTCAACTGCAACTGCGCCGGATGAAAATGCCTGCTCTCAACCACGCGCTTCATTGCGTGTCCGGCGCAGTCGGCCTTTCCCTCGTTCTTTTGCATTTCTCTTCAGGACAGTGATAGATTCGCGGGCGTCTCGCTTTCACTGTCTATGTCCACCAAAGATCATCCAAATGAAGCCACTCAGTCGGAGCAGACCAGGGCGACTGAGATTCAGGCTGGCGTGCCGACGCCTGAACTCGGATTGCCTGGCACGGTGCTCAATGGCCGGTATCTGATTGAGAAGCGACTCGGTCAGGGCGGCATCGGGGTGGTTTACCTGGCCCGCGACAAACAACTGCTTTCAAGACCGGTGGTGATCAAGGTGCTGCTTGATGAGCTGGAAGGATCGGCCAATCGCGCCTGGTTCAAAAAAAAGTTCCGGCAGGAAATCGAGGCGCTCGCCAGAATTGATCATCCCGGCGTGGTCGGGGTGCTTGATACGGGTGAGATGCCTGATGGCAAGGCTTTTCTGGTGATGCAGTTTGTCGAGGGCGTCAATTTGCGCTCGGTGATGGACAGCGAGGGCGTAGCGTTTGATCGGACCGCCGCGATCATTCGTCAGGTCGGGCAGGCGCTGACGGCGGCGCACGACAGAGAAGTTTTTCATCGGGATGTGAAGCCTGAAAACATTATGCTCCACGCGCTCGGCGATGGCGAAGAACAGACGCGGCTGATTGATTTCGGCATCGCCACGGTCAGGCATTCGCAGTTTTCGCCGGATCAGACCAAAACGCTGACGGCGGGCACGCTGCCTTACATGGCACCGGAGCAGTTGCGCGGCAAGCCGCAGGCCGCGAGCGATACTTTTTCACTGGCGGTCGTGGCTTATGAAATGCTGACCGGCAGGCTGCCCTTCATTACTGAATCGCCGTATGAAATGCTCGAACAGCATCAGGCCGGAGTGCAGGTGAAGCCGATTGATCTGCAACCGCGCCTGCCCGCAGGGGCGCAGACTGAACTGCTCCGCGCGCTTTCTTATGATCCAAACCAGCGGCATCGGCGCACCAGAGATTTCGGCGACGCGCTGGCGCACGCGCTGACTGCGCCCGCAGCGCAAAAGCAAACTCCTGCGCCTGGGGTCAACGTTCCGGTTCAGCCTTCAGAAAAAGTCATCGCTTCACACGAAACAGTTCTGGCAACAACTGTCGGCGCGACGCGAAACAACAGGCCTGTGATCATCGCCATCGCCATGCTCACTCTGCTGCTGGCCGGGCTGTGGTTTGGATACTGGAAGCTGACGAGCGACAAGGTCGCTGTGATTTCGCCAGCGACTCCCGCTCCGGCGGCGCCGGAAAGAACGCTCGGTTACGGGATCAGTCTTTCTCGCCTGCGCAACGGTCGTGAACAGCAGATTCCGCGCCTCAACGGCAAGACCATCGTCTTCGAGCAGAATGATCGCATCCGCTTTACAGTGACGAGTCCGCAGCCGGGCTGGCTTTATCTGATCAATGAAAATCCGCAGGGCAGCAAGTATCATCTGCTC
>CAYWDW010000611.1:0-3969 GCA_964457105.1 uncultured Heliobacteriaceae bacterium | reverse complement strand
GGATAAATGGCTTCGATGTTTCTCTTGTTCATGACGTAATTCAAACCTGACTGAGGCCGGAAATCAGTGCATCCAGTTCGGCCTGGCTGAGGTCGGCATCGGCAAAATCTGACGGCGTATAACCAACTGCCTCAGGCGCGAGGCAGTGCGCAATCAGGGCGCGCAGCGCGGCGATGAACTCACCGGCCACACGCTCGATGGTCGCGTGCTGATGAACGGCTGAGCTGTAGCTGAATTCCATTCGCAGCCGCCCGCCGCTGATGCTGCCGTTGATTTCCAGCAGGTGATGCCGTCGTCCGTGCTGGCTGTGTGAGTGTCCGACCGATTCGCGCGCCGGGCTGAAGAGTGCGCCTTCGCGCAGGTGCTGATCGAACTGACCGAGGTAATTGAAAACCACTTCGGCCTGAGGCTGCGCCTGCAACTGCTGCCGGATGCGTTCATCGCGGCTCAGGTAACGCAGCAGCCCGTAGCCGATGCCGCGCTGCGGAATGCGCCGCAACTGTTCCTTGATCTGCTTGAGCGTTTCGCCTTCGCTCCAGGCCTCGCGCACTTCGAGCCGCACCGGATAGATGGTCGTGAACCAGCCAACCGTGCGCGACACGTCCACGCCTGCCAGCACGTCCTCGCGCCCGTGACCTTCCAAATCAACGAGCGCCGCGTCTGCGCCGCTCCAGCGCGTCAGCGCCTGACCGAGCGCCGTCAGTAACACATCGCTGATTTCGGTGCCGTAAGCCTGTGGCGCTTCGTGCAGCAGCGATTTCGTTTCGTCTTCGTTCAGTTCGACCAGCACGCGGCGGGCTGAGGCTTCGGTGTTCTCTCCGTTCGTGAAATCAACGGGCAGGCGTCCGACTCTGCCGCCAGTCGCCGCCAGCCAGTAATCAGGCTGCGGCTGCGTTTCATCGCCCTGCGCGTATTCAGTCAGCCGTTCAGACCAGTGTTTGTACGAAGTCGTTTTGGGCGGCAGTTGCACCGGCTGCGCCTGGCTCAGTTGGGCATAAGCCGTCTGAAAATCTTCAAGCAGCACGCGCCACGACACGCCGTCAATCACCAGGTGATGAATCACCAGCAGCAGCCGCGCCGGTTGTGAGCCGCAATCAAAATACGCCGCCCGCAGCAACGGCCCTGTCAGCTTCAGCCCGGTTTGAAGCTGCTGCGCCGTGCTTTCAATCGCGGCGCGCTGTGCGGCTTCGTTCATCGCGGACAGGTCGCACCATTGCAGCGGCGCTTCAGCGCTGATCGCCGCGTTGATCTGTCGCCAGCCCGCCGGACTTTGTTCATAGCGCATCCGCAGCGCGTCGTGATGACTGAGCAATTGATTGAGCGTCGCCGCCAGCAGCGGCTGCGTCAGCGGCTGACTGACTTCGAGCAGCACCGCCTGATTCCAGTGCCAGGGTTCAGGCTGCTGCTGCGCAAAGAACCATTGCTGAATCGGCGTCAGCGGAGCCTCGCCTTCAACCGCGCCCTGTTCAGCCTCAATCGTCGAAGCCGCCCCGGCCACCGCCGCGAGCGCGCTGATGGTCGGATGCTCAAAGAGTTGTTTCGGCGTCAGGTGCAGCCCGGCAGCGCGCGCCCGCGCAATGACCTGAATGCTCAGAATTGAATCGCCGCCGAGTTCAAAGAAATTGTCGTGAATGCCCACCTGCTTCAGCCCCAGCACCTGCTGCCAGATGTCGGCCAGCGCCTGCTCGGCTTCGCTCTGCGCCGCCACATATGCGCTCGCCACGTCGGGCCGCTCGCTTTCAGGCACCGGCAGCGCGCGCCGGTCAACTTTCCCGTTCGCCGTCAGCGGAATCGCTGCCAGCCACACGAACGCCGACGGCACCATGTAGTCCGGCAGCTTCACCTTCAGGTATTCGCGCAGCTCGCTTTGTGACGGCGCCGCTTCACCCTGCGCCACCAGATACGCCGCCAGCCGCTTCACCCCCGGCTCATCCTCACGCACCAGCACCGTCACTTCCTGCACCGCCGGATGCGCGCTCAGCACCGCTTCAATTTCGCCCAGTTCAATCCTGAACCCGCGAATCTTCACCTGCTGATCAATCCGCCCCAGATATTCCAGATCACCATTCGCCAGCCACCGCGCCAGATCGCCCGTGCGATACAGCCTGATTGCAGATTTGAGATTTGAGATTGCAGATTGCCGGAACACCGGTTCTGTAATCTGCAATCTGCAATCTGCAATCTGCACTTCAATGAATTTTTCCGCCGTCAGTTCCGGCCTGTTCAGATAGCCGCGCGAAACGCCTGCGCCGCCGACATACAATTCGCCGGGCACGCCGACAGGGACCGGTTCGCGGTGCGCGTCGAGCACGTAAATCTGCAAATCGGGAATCGGGCAGCCGATCACGCTGCCGGCGCCGGATTCGACATCGGCCAGCCGGATCGGACGATAGGTCACGTGCACGGTCGTTTCCGTGATCCCGTACATATTGACCAGTTGCGGCTGCTCATCGCCGTGTCGCGCCAACCACGGGCGCAGCGTCTGCAACTCCAGCGCCTCGCCGCCGAAAATCACCAGCCGCAGCGCCAGCTCAGGATGCACCCCGGCCTCTTCTTCGGCCCGCATCAGTTGACGGAAGGCCGACGGCGTTTGATTGAGCACCGTCACGCGCTCGCGTCCGAGCAGTTGATAGAAGGCTTCGGGCGAACGGCTCGTCAGATACGGCACGACCACCAGTCGCCCGCCGTAACACAGCGCGCCCCAGATTTCCCAGACCGAGAAATCGAAGGCGTGCGAATGAAAGAACGTCCAGACATCGCGTGCGTCAAAGTGAAACCAGTCTTCGGTCGCCGTCAGCAGCCGCACAACATTGCCGTGCGTGACCTGGCAGCCCTTCGGTTTGCCGGTCGAACCGGAGGTGTAAATGACATAAGCCAGATCGTCCGGCTGCACGGCGATGTCAGGGCTGACAGTGCTTTCCTGCGCAATCAGCGGCCAGTCTGAATCGAGGCAGACCAGCTCGATTGCAGATTTGAGATTGGCGATTGCAGATTGCAGATGAGCCTGCGTGAGCAGCAGCGGCACCTGTGCATCAGCAAGCATAAAGGCGAGCCGCTCCGGCGGGTAAGCCAGATCGAGCGGCAGGTAAGCAGCGCCGGCCTTGAGGATGCCGAGCAGGCCGACGACCATTTCAATCGAACGTTCGAGGCAGAGGCCGACGAGCGTGCCGGTGGTGACGCCGCGTTTGCGCAGGAAGTGAGCAAGCTGACTGGCGCGGTCATCGAGTTCGCGGTAAGTGAGCTGCTGATCTTCAAACGTGAGCGCAATGGCGTCGGGCGTGCGCCGGGCCTGCGTGGCCACGCGCTCGTGAATGGCCGGCGCGGCGGGGAAGGCGCGGCGCGGGCCGCTCCATTCGGTGAGCAGTTGCGAGCGTTCACCTTCGCTGAGCAGGCGCAGTTGCCCGATCTGTTCGTCAGGATTGCTGACGGCGCTTTCAAGCAGGCGCTCGAAATGCCCGATCAGGCGGGCGATGGTCGCTTCATCAAACAGATCGGTGTTGTATTCGAGCGCGCCGCGCACGCCGTCGCTGCGTTCGACGAGCGACAGCGTCAGATCGAATTTGGCCGTGCGGCTGTCAACCAGAATCGGGCTGATGGTCAGGCCGGGCAGCTTCAGTTGCGGCAGCACGGCCTTGTTGAGCGTTATCATCACCTGAAAGAGCGGCGGGCGATTCAGGCTGCGTTCCGGCTGCAGGGCATCAACCAGCATTTCAAACGGCAGTTCCTGATGCGTGTAAGCCTGCGCCGCCGTGTCGCGCGTGCGGCGCAGCAGTTCCCTGAAAGTCGGATTGCCGCTCAGGTCGCCGCGCAGCACCAGCGTATTGACGAAAAATCCGATCAGCCCTTCGGTTTCGGCGTGATTGCGATGGGCTACGGGTGAACCGATGCTGATGTCGTCCTGATTGCTGTAACGAGCGAGCAGCGTCTGAAACGCCGCGAGCAAAGTCATAAACAGCGTCACGCCTTCGC
>CAYWDW010000610.1:0-3973 GCA_964457105.1 uncultured Heliobacteriaceae bacterium | reverse complement strand
CCACCAGGCAGCAACGGCCCGTGCTGCGACTGCCCGGAGCCTGATCCCAGCTTAAATTCAATGCGCCATCCGTCGTGGCCGCCGACAGGGCGGTTGTGTTCACCGCTCAGGCGGCGGCGTATTCTGTGTACGGCCTGACGTAAGGCGGCTGAAAGCCCAGCACGATGTCACTCTTCGGCACGCCCGCTTCTTCCAGTTCGGCAGTGATGCCGTGTTCGATCCAGTCTTCCTGCACCCAGATTTTTCCGGCGATAATTTCCAGATGAGTGATGACGGCATGCACGCGCCGTCCTTCGGCCCAGCCTTCGCGCAAAAGCAGGTAACTATCTGACTGACGATCAAAGACGGTCTTGTCGCGCAAATCGGCGTATTGCTTCAACTCTCCGACGTGACGGGTTAAGAGTCGCTCGATGATGTTACGGTATTGCTCTACTTGATCCATTGCACAACCTCCTCGGTCTGGGGATCGAACACCAGCAAATTTACCTGTTCGGCCCGCAGAAACTCCATGACGTGCGGCAGGCTGATATAACTTTCATACACGTCCTGCCGGACAGCCAAAAACAACTCCCGCCCCGGCTGCGACCGTTGCAGCAGGTAGCGATAAAGCACAATCTGTCCCATCGCATCTTCCAGGTCTTCCGTGCGTGAGCCGCGCAAAAAACTTTTGACCTCAACCGCAATGCTCCTGTCATTCTTTTCCGCGGCAATGATTTTTTCCGCGCCAAGATCAACGTAAACAGGCGCAGTTCCCCACGGCAGCAACAGCGGGTCGTCCGTTATCTTCCAGCCGTCCTTTTCCAAGGCTGATCGGACGTGAGAATGTAAAGATGTCTTTTGCCATAGGCGCAGTATACCGCACTCTGTTGCTATCACGCCGCGATCAACGAAATTGCCACACGATATACGCTGGGCACTGCATCCGCCGCGTTGAATCCGGTCGAGGCAATGTGCGCGGATGGGGCCGCGACCGCCGCATTCAGCCGCACATCTCGCGCCAGCGATAACTATCAACTTGTAATCTCTGATTTCACGGTCAAGAATCTCCGGGAGGTTCATCTGCATCAGCAGGCCGGGAACCAGCGGAAGATCATCCCAGCGAAATAAGGAACACGCTTATGAAATCTGTCAAGAGTCGTGCCAGGCGTGCCGCTATTCCTGCGCAGCTAACTTCGACCGGGCTGGTTATTGAAGGCGCTGCTTTGCCGCAACTCCTGCTGAGTTTTCCCGATTCGGTGCTTCGCGGCATTGGGCAGGTGATGTTGCAGAACAACAGTTACACCGGCCTGCTCTTTTTGATCGGCATTTTTTACAACTCAAGGCTCTACGGCTGGGCGGTGCTGCTGGGCACGACCGCGAGTACGGCGACCGCCGCATTGCTTGGCGTCAATCACGCTCACGTCCGGGCCGGACTGTTTGGCTTCAACGGCGCGCTTGTGGCCATCGCGCTGCTTTATTTTCTCAAGCCAGGCATGCTGGCCTGGGGTTATGTGGTTCTCGCTGCTGCCTGTGCCACGGTCATCATGGCGGCGCTGTTCCAGCTTCTGGATACGTGGAAGATTCCCGCGCTCACGGCACCGTTCGTTTTGACCACGCTGTGTTTTGTTCTGGCGGGTGCGCGTTTCGGTCGGCTGTATTCGACCGGCGTGCTGCCGACCGCCGGGCTTCCAAAGGCGGCAATCGTTGAGGGCATCGTGACGGCCTCGACGGTGGCAGCGGGGATCTTTACCGGCGTGGCGCAGGTCTTCTTTCAGGGCAGCGCCATCGCCGGCGTCATCTTCGTCGTCGGACTTCTGATTAGTTCGCGGGTGGCCTGTGTCGCGGCGCTGCTGGGTTCATTTGCGGGGTTGCTCGTCGCGTGGGGCATGGGGGCTGCCGAGCCGGCGATTCGCGCCGGAGCCTTCGGCTTCAATCCCGTCCTGACGGCGATTGCGCTGGGCAGCGGGTATTTTGTGCTGAACGCCGCCTCAGCGGCATACGCGACACTTGCGGTGGTGACGACGACAGTCGTGTTCGCTGCCATGTCAGCCGCGCTGGAGCCGCTGGGAATGCCTGCGCTGACGTCGCCTTTTGTGCTGGTCGTCTGGCTCTTTTTGCTGGCGAGTCCGCTCTTTCAGCGGCTTCAGATCAGGACCGATACAGCAGGCGCTGATGACGTGTAGCGGCAAATTGCCGGGACGCATCATCAGCGCCTGCTGTATCGGACTCCGCGAACATCGCCACAGGACGTGATCGTCAGCACTTACTGTGGAGCAATGCCAGAATATTCACGGAACCACTCCGCAATTGATCGGGCGACGGCAGGCTTTCAAGCCGCATCAGCCCCTCGATGGCCGCCACTTCCCGGTCGTGATTCATCCCGGCGACCGCCAGCACGCGGCCATCCTTCACGTAAAAGGCGAGGAAATTCTGTGCGGACACGTCGCCCTGAAAGATGATCTCGTCCCAGCCTGTGGCGTGACCGACATATACGAGTCCGCTGTCAAACTGTCGCGTCCAGAAGAACGGCACACTGCTGTATGCAATGTTCCTGCCCAGCATGTTGCGCGCCGCAATCCGCCCCTGCTGCTGCGCTGTGCGCCAGTGCTCGATGCGCTGACGCTCGCCCGTCAATGCAGAAGGACACCAGGCAATATCTCCGGCGGCATATAAACCGTCGGCGGCGCGCAGGTGTTCGTCAACCATCACGCCGCCGTCCTTGTGCAGACTGACTCCCGCGAGAAAACCCGTCGCGGGCCTGACACCAACGCCAACCACGACCAGATCGGCGTCAAGCTTTTCGCCCGACTCAAGCTCAACCGCTGCGACTTTGTCATGGCCGGTGATTCGCGCGACCTTTGCGCCAAGTCTGAATTGCACGCCGTTGTCCTGGTGAATCTTTTGAAACACCGCGCCGATTTCGCCGCCGAGCGTCTTCTCGAAAGGCGTCTTTTCAGGCGCGACGACTGTGACCTCAAGCCCGCGAGTCTTCAGGCTGGCAGCCGCCTCCATGCCGATGAAGCTGGCGCCGATGACGACGGCGCGCTTCGATGCTTCGGCGGCGGCGATGATCGCGTCAGAATCCGCGAAGCTGCGCAGCAGCAGAACATTCTTCAGCTCGCTTCCGGCGATTGGCAGCGTGCGCGGCTCGCCGCCCGTTGCCACCAGCAGCGCATCGTAAGCGAGTTGCTCGCCACCTTTGAAAGTGATGGTTTTCGCCTGCGCGTCAACGCGCGCCACCTCCTTGCCGCGCATGACTTCAATGTCGTGATCGGTGAAGAACTCGTCCGGTCGCAGCGGTATCCATTCCGGCTCGGCGTGTCCCTGCAAATAATCTTTGCTCAGGTTCGGGCGATCATAAGGCGGGCGATCTTCGCGCGTGATCATCAGAATGCGCCCTTGAAATCGCTCCTCGCGCAAAGTCTGCGCCGCCATGTAACCGGCTGCCCCGCCACCCAGGATGACGAACGTGCGGTTATCCTGCTGCACATCGCGCCTGGCCATCGGCGGCGTGCGACGGTCTATCGCTTCATCAGGCAGAGCAACGATGACACTCTCGCCTTCGATCCTGACTTCGTAACAAGGCAGCGCATCGAACGCGGGAGGCTCAAGCAGATCGCCCGTCGTCACGTCGAACGAGGCGTGATGCCAGGGACAGATGACGCGATTGCCGCACAGCGCGCCTTCCGCGAGCGGCCCGCCGTAGTGCGGGCAAATCGCCCCCACCGCATGATATTTCCCATCAACGCGCGCCAATAAAATGCTCGTCCCATCGGCAGCCACCTGCTTCATCTCACCGTCTTTGAGCTCGCTGACGCCAGCGACAGTAATTTCTCTATGTTTCATCTCAACTCCTCCTCGGAAAAACCCTGGGTACGCATCGCTTCCAGCGTGCTGTTGGCAAGAGGCCTGTTGAAATGAAACAGGCCTCTTGCCAACAGCACGCTGGAAGCGATGCGTACCCAGGCGCGCTTTTCATTTGTTCAGGGCGTCG